>NZ_JBMXYC010000048.1:0-18344 GCF_053996935.1 Candidatus Alkanophaga liquidiphilum | reverse complement strand
GAAGAAGGGTTCCAAATTCTCCTCGATTTTTCTAACCCTGAAAGGGAGAACCAAAACGAGGATTAGTATTGCGAGGAGCGCCGCCGTTATCATTAGCTTGCTCATCGCTTTCTCTTTACCTAAGCGGTATTTATAGTTTGGCAAATGTGTTCAGTTCACAAGGGCGTCGAAGTGAACTACCCCTCGCCTTACGCAAGGGGCTTCGTGGGAGTTTGCAGGTCGTTGCCTACCTTATCCCCACAGGCGGGTTCACGCCGCCACTACCGGGCATCCTAACGGACTCACGGGCTACTTTCTACCAGCCTTAACGGCTGTTACGAGGATACATTTCCAGAGTATTTAAACTTAACTACCCGCTCATCTCGCTTTCGCATGGGGTCTTGCAAGCAACGGGAAGATAACTTCAATCAGCTTTTATTACACAGGTTCCTACTTGCAGCTTCTTAGGTATTTAATTTTCGTTTTGTTTTTTGATGGATGCTGATGCGCATAAACCCCCAAGTCGCTAATCCAGTTTAAGCTCTCTAATCTTATCTTCTCTGACAACTACAAGTTTTCGCTCGAATCGTATCTCGGATTCGGTTAAAAGCCACTTCAAGCATCCAAAGATATAATCAACGGACTTTGGCGGTATTCTCAAGATAATAACGCCGAAAGGCTTCATCAATTTCCTAAAAATAATCTCTCCAAAGTCCTTGTCGAATGTGATTATGACAGCATTCTCCGATGCTGAAATCTTCACCACCTCCTCATCCTTTAGCCCTCGCTGCAGCTCCGTAACCGATTTAATCTCAACACCCGCCCTTTTGAGCCTATCAACAACTTTCAGCGGGACGTTCTCGTCAGCTACGAACTTCATACTTCCTCGGCGGCAGGTAAACTCGCTCCTCCTTCAAGACGTCTGCGGCGTAGCTTATGGCTTCAAGCACGTCCTCCTTACTCAACTGCGGGTAGTTCTCGAGAATCTCCTCATCACGCCACCCATTTGCAAGAAGCTCAAGAATAAACTCCACCGTTATCCGAGTCCCCTTGATTACAGGCTTCCCACCACAAACCTCAGGGTCTATCTCGATAGGCATACCCCCATTTTGATCGCCCACGCTTATTACTTTACTCCTCATTAAGTCTCATCCTTGTTTTCCTGTTTCAATCCTTGTTTTTTTGGACTTTTCTGCAACGAGGTGAATGCCGAATGGCGGATAAGAATGCGTATGGTTTCAATCCTTGTTTTTTTGGACTTTTCTGCAACCTTAGCGTCTTGCCGCTCAGCGTTACAACGCCCGCGTTTCAATCCTTGTTTTTTTGGACTTTTCTGCAACAAGGGTTCAACAGCCTGAACCCGGGCTGGGAAGTCATGTTTCAATCCTTGTTTTTTTGGACTTTTCTGCAACCCGGAGGCTTTCGGAGCTTAGCGCTTTGGTGGGTTGGTTTCAATCCTTGTTTTTTTGGACTTTTCTGCAACCCGTTGTCAGTGAGAACAATAACCGACGGCGAACGGTTTCAATCCTTGTTTTTTTGGACTTTTCTGCAACCCTACCTAAGAATTCTTCTTTTTGCCATTACTTTTATAATTTTCGCTTTTCCGCATCGTGAATGCGGTTGGCTGCGCGCCAAACCGCTCGGATTTTAGCCGGATTCGGGGTGAGCAGCCAATAAAATCTTGCGTTATCCGTCCGCAACAGGGCATTATTTGGTTGAACATGGCATCTGTCAATCGCTAAGGGCACGCAGCAGCCCTCATAAGAGAATCATATCAGCATGCTGAGCAAGAAAACGGATGCGGTGATGGTCAGCGCTATTAGATAGACGCCTTTATCCCACGCAAGTATTTTCCTGCCGTCGAGGGGTCCAAAGGGGATGAGGTTGAAAAGAGCAATCCATGAATTTATCCAGACGCCGAGCTTGCCGATTTCGTAGAGAACGCCTCCGAGGAAGACAAGAGGGATGAAAGCAGCGGCGAGCGCAACGTTCGTGAGCGGACCTGCGAGCGAGATTTTCCCGTTCTGCTCTCGGGTCACGAAGCCGTAAATCATGACAGCGCCGGGCGCTGCGAAGACCACTCCCATGAAGGCGATTATAATCATGAAGATAAGCATGGTAGCATCCATGCGGAACTCCGCCCAGCAGCCGTAGCTCTGCGCGACGAGCTTATGCGCAAGCTCGTGCAGGACGAACGCCGCCCCGATGGTAAAAAACGACATGAGCATCCCTTGAAACGTAAAGCCAAAGAAGCCTACCGCAAACGCAAATGAAATGGCAAGCCATGCTATCGTAAGCTCTTTTATCTCAGTGCTGCTCGTCCTCACCATGCGGCATCAAGGGTAAAAGGGAGCTCGCTTTTTATATTTGTTGCGTGCGTCGCCAAAGAGGCTTTTGCGGCAACGAGCGGCAAGAAGAAAACAATAACGCACGGAATACGCAAACGCATCAAAATAAAATAGCCCGGCCAGGATTCGAACCTGGGTCGCGGGGTCCAGAGCCCCGCATGATTGACTTATAGGGACGGGGCTTCTCGCTCCACTCGCCCCATTTCCTCTCTACACCACCGGGCTATCGCTACTAAATTCGGCAAGCATTTAAAAAAAGTTTCCGCTCGGCAGAACGTGTGCAGCGGTCGCTTTGAACGTCGCAAATACCTCCTTTGCAGCGTTCAACTGCAATTCTTCGGCAGCCTGCTTCGTCACGAGCGCAACAAGCCCGCAATCAAGCTCAACACGGCAGACCGCTCCAAGTTCCGTGACGGCGGTAATCCGTCCGGCGACGCAGTTCCGAGCGCTACTTTTTGACGGCGTCGTCGAGAGCACGATGTCCTCGGGTCTTATGAGGATTTTGACATTTCCACTTTTGACGTGCGTGACTGCAAGAAGCTCAAAGCCGCCAACCGCCACCCTCGCAACACCGCCGACGTTCTCAACAACCCTGCCGCTCAGGACGTTTTCCACACCGACGAACTCCGCAACCACTTCGTTTTTCGGCTTTCTGAAAATTTCGTGCGGTGTGCCGACTTGGACGATGCTACCTTGCATGAGGACGGCGATGCGGTCTGCGAGCACGAGCGCCTCGGTCTGGTTGTGCGTAACATGCAGCGTCGTCATGCCGAGACTCCTGTGCAGCCTTTTCAGCTCCGTTCTGAGCGTGTTCTGTGTCCGCATGTCAAGAGCGCTCAACGGCTCGTCAAGGAGCAGTATGCGAGGGCGCATCGCTAACGCACGAGCGAGCGCAACCTTCTGCTGCTCACCGCCGCTGAGCGTTTTTGGATTTCTTTTTGCGAGCCGCGAAATGCCAAGCAGCTCCATAAGTTCCTCGCTTCTCGCTTCCGCCTCGTCTCTCGGCATGCCTCGTAGCTTAAGTCCGAACTGCACGTTCTCTTCGACGCTGAGGTGTGGGAAAAGCGCGTAATCTTGATAGACAAAGCCGACGTTCCGCCGCTCCGGCGGGATTTCCGTGGCGTCGGCACCATCTATGAAAATTTTACCCTCATCAGGAGTGTGAAAACCAGCAATCAGCTCAAGCAGCAGAGTTTTGCCGGCACCCGTCGGTCCGAGGATGACGAAGTATTCGCCTCTCTCCACCTTCAGGTTGATGTTTTGCAGCTTGAAGTTCTTGAAGTCTTTGGAGACGTTGTGAAGTTCGAGCGTTCTCTCACCTCCTGCCCCGACTCGGTTTGGTCAAGACCCTAAGAGCAACAAAGACGAGCAGCGAGAGGATGAGGACAAGAGCGACTGCGGAGCGGGCAGCTCTGTAGCCTTCTGAAAGGAAAACTTCCCAGATGTATGTGGAAATGACCATCGGATAGTAAGCGACGGCAATGATTGCTGCGAATTCGCTGACCGCACGAGCCCAGCAGAGAACCGCACCTGCGAGTAAATGGCGGGCGGCGAGCGGCAGCGTCACCCTCACAAACGCCTCAAAGCCAGAAGCGCCGAGCGAGCGGGCGACGTTTTCGAGGCGAACGTCAACGCTCCTGAAGCCTTCCAAGGCAACATCCACGTAAAACGGCACGCTCACGAAGAGCATTGCGGCGACCGTCGCAAAAAACGTTTCTGTGAGCTGCAAGCCAAGAGCTCCGGCGATGCCCTGCCTTGAAAGCACTGAAAGGAGAGCGATGCCTGCTGCCATGTGCGGGATGACTACCGGCACGTCCACAATGCCCTCCACGAACTCCCTGCCAAAAAAATCCTTGCGCGCGAGCACGTAGGCGAGCGGCGTGCCGAGCGCCGCCGCGGTCAAAGTTGCGAGGACTGCAGCGTATGCAGTCAGCCCGAAAATTCGCCAGAACGCCGAGCTTCTTGCGGTTTCCTCAAGAACTTCCCAGTCGAGGAACGCGGAGACAAGCGTGTGGAGCAGCGGTAGCAGTATAAAAACGAGGAGGAGCGTGCCGAGTGCCGAAAAGACGAGCAAGAGGCGTCTCAAGCTTCTCACACCTCCATTTTTGCAACAAGCGCTCCCAACTCCTCAGGCACGTTTCCAATGCCCACCGCCGGAACTAAAGGCGGTTGCCCCGCATCTTCGAAAATCTTGCGTCCTTCAGAGCTGAGCAAGAACTTCACGAACTCCAACGCCAACGTCTTATGCTCTGCGTTCTTAGGCACGGTTACGCCGTAAATAATGGGCTTTCCGATAACTTCCTCGCCTGAAGCGAGACTTACACGCACCCGCTTGTAAATGTCCATATAACGCGGGTCGCTTAAATCGATTTGCGGCGGCAATTCCACAAAGCGCTGATGGTTCTGCACCGCCACGCTCTTGTAGATGAAATAATAATCGATATCGCCAGTTTCGAGCGCGGAAATCAGCTCCATCTCCATACTTGGCACTCTAACACGCTCTGACGGATTTAACTCCTCGGTCCTCGGCACGAGAATCGTGAAGTTTCCATCTCCATCCTCTTCACCGCCTTCGACGCAGCGAATCGCTGTGTTCGCCTCTACGAGGTCATCAAAGATTTGCGAGTCGTTGTAGTAGAGCTCAGCAAGCTGGATAAGCGTCACCGCTCGATACCCGCAAGGGTCGTCGTTGGGGTTCGAGAATCCGAAACGCACATCCTCTCGCCTCAGGACCTCAAACCAGTCCGTCTCGTTGACCTCACCTGCATATCTGCTACGCTCAGTGTAGGCGAGCACGATTTTGTTGCACGCAAACTGCACGCACCAATCCGCATGCTCCGGAAACATCATTTTCGGAATGAGCGAGAAGTCTGCGATTGCAACGACGTCCGCCGCCTTCCCCAGCTCCGTAACTTTACGCACGGTCTTCACGCTGCCCGCCGCTTCCCGCCGCACGTCCACGTCTGGATGCAAATGCTCAAACTCCGCCTCCACCACCTTTAAAGGCTCCGTCAAACTACCCGCGTGCAGGATTCGCAGCTCCGCCCTCTCTGAGATTAAAAGATGCGTTGCAAGCAATGCGGAAACTACGACGAGCACGCCCGCTACGACGACGAGCACACGCATTTTAACCACACGCATTTTAACCACCGATATGTAACTGCAAACATAACGGCATAAATAACTTTTGCTTTTCGTTTGCACCGATAGACGCCAAGACTGAGCGAGTTGTCTCGTTTTCTTTTTTCGTTAGTGGCTGATGAGAGTGTTCCGCTTTGTCCTTAGTCTGCTCGGCGTTTTAGCTTGTTTGGCATTTGGGCTTCTTCACCTCATATCAAACACTTGGGCTTGAACGCAATGCTTTTAAAATGGTTAGAGGAAAAAGGAGAGAGGTGTTAAAATGAACGCTTACGAGCGTGTGATGGCGGTTTTAGAGGGTCGTAAGGACGAGGTGGACAGGCTACCGTGCGTGAACACAGTTTCGACTGCGACGAGGGAGTTCATGGAGGCGACGGATGCGTTTTTCCCAGATGCGCACAAGGATGTTGAAAAGATGGTGCGGCTCGGCGCCGCTGCTCATAAACTCTGCGGCTTGGACAACGTGTCCATTCCGTTTGACATGACCATCGAGGCTGAGGTCTTCGGGGCGCCTATCGACTTCAAGGAGCGGGCTGCGAAGAAGGGGCGTTTCCTGTGGCCGATGAGCAAGCGGTTCATAATCGACGACCCCTCTATGTTCTTCGTGCCTGACGGCTTTCCGAGACTGAAGCGGGTGGCAGTCGTCGAAGAAGCGATAAAAAAGCTGAAGGAGGAGTTTGGGAGCAAAGTGCCTGTGAACGTGTTCATGGTGCCGCCGTTCACGAGTCTCAGCAGCTACCTCGTGGACACAGTCAAGTTCATGATGTGGACGAGAACCGAGCCGCAGAAGATTCATGAGTTCATGAAGGTGGCGACGCCTCGTTTCATAGAAATTGCGAAAGTTTACGAGGAGGCGGGTGCCGACATCATCACGTTCCACGAGATGGGCGGCTCCATGGATAACGTCTCGCCCGACGCATGGCGTGAGTTCGTCGGTCCTTACCTCAAGGAGCTCATCGGCGCTATTAAGGAGAGCAAGACTGTCCTGAACATCTGCGGCCGGACCGAATTCATTATTGAAGACATGGTGCGTGTCGGCGCCGATGCCATCGCCTTCGACGAGCGCACGAAAGTGAGCGTCGCACGGGAAAAGGCGGACTCCGTGAAGAAAGGATATCCCATAATCGGAAACGTCCCCGCAAAGCAGGTCATACACGCTGGGAGCGGCGAACTGATAAAGAAGGTCGTGAAGAAAACTATCGAGGACGGCATAGACATCGTCTCGCCGGGCTGCGACTTCTGGATTGAGACGCCTGTCGAGAAGATAAAGATTTTCGTGAGTGCTGTCGAGGAATACGGGAAGAGGCAGTAACTCCCCCCCCTCTATTTATGAAGCTCCGATATGACTGTATCCCCTGCCTTTTCGACAGGGCGAAGTTCGAATGCGACCTTGCGTTTGGTGAAAGGAACGAAGAGGTCAAGAAGAGGGCGCTGAGGGAGCTTCTTGAATTTTTGCTGGAACATTACGAGGCGCCGCCGTCGCTCGTCGGCACGCAAAGAGAGCGCATCATCCAGAAATTCAGCCGTAAAGATGCATTCTCAAAGATAAAAGAAGAAAGTTACAAGACTGCGCTTGAGATTCTGCCCACAGCCGTGGAATTTTACGAGACGTGCGAGGACAAGCTCGAAGCCCTGATAAGAATAGCAGCAGCAGCCAACTCCATGGAATACGGCGTCAAAGACCACCGCTTCGACAACGAAACCTTTAAAATGGAGTTCCACAGCGTGCTTTCCGAGAAGCTGAACTCGAATCTCACAGAGATAAAAAAGGCGTTCCGCCGCTACGACAAGATTTTATACCTGACGGACAACGCCGGCGAGATCGTATTCGACGTTTTCGTGGCTAACGCCTTCGAGAAGCTGGGGAAGCGTGTAGTGCTCTCGCCGAAGAGTGCGCCAGTGCTGAACGATGCGACTGCTGACGAGTTGAGACGGTTCGAAGCAGAGCTGCGGAGAATGAGCTTGAGCATCCCGGAGGTCGTGCCGAGCGGCGCATGCATCGGCGTCTGCTTAGAGGAGGCGGAGGAAGCGTTTTTACGGATTTTCTGGGACGCAAGCTTTCTGATATTTGCGAAGGGCATGGGCAATTATGAGGCGCTTTCTGAGTTCGATGAGAGACTCAAAGGAAGGCTGATATACGTCTTTAGGGCGAAGTGCAAGCCGGTGGCGAGGAGCGTCGGCGTGCGACGGGGCGAGCTAGTGGCTAAGCTTGTTGTTTAACTCGAAATTGCCCTGAACTGAACTTTGAACGCTACGTTTTTAGGATGATGTTGCTGCTAATCCCCTTCTTTTCAAAGGTGCAGCAGGGGAGGTGGGAAAAAGTATTTATAGCTTACGTTCTATGAACATGTGACGAGGCTGTGGGTATAACCTGCGGTCAGGGGCGTCGTGACCCGCCCGGAGGGGAGCGCCGCAGCAATCGGCACACTCCCCAACCTCGCGCATCCGGTGGATGCCCTCAATGGAGGGAGGAGGTCACGGAGGGGCGAGATTTTAAATGCAATGCTGACGTTCGTGGGGCTTGGCTTGTATGACGAAGCAGACATCACGCTGAAAGGCTTAAAAGCGGTGCGTGACGCTGACGTCGTCTTTGTGGAGTTCTACACGTCGAAGCTTGCGGGCACGACGCTCGAAAGGCTGGAGGCTACGCTGCGCAAAAAGATAAAAGTGCTCACGAGGGAAGACATCGAGGAACGTCCTGAAGAGGTGATTTTGGAGGAGGCAAAGAAGAAGAGCGTCGTCTTGCTGTGCGGCGGCGACCCCATGGTGGCAACGACGCACGTGGATTTGAGGCTACGAGCCATCGAGCTGGGCATCGAAACCAGAGTAATCCACGCACCGTCGATTCTCTCGGCGGCGCCAGGGATTTGCGGCTTGCAGAGCTACAAGTTCGGGAAGTCCGCCACCGTCGCCCCGCCTTACAAGGGGCGCATACCTGAAACGCCCTATGACACGCTCATGCTCAACAGGAAGCACGGGCTGCACACGCTCCTCCTCCTCGACATCTCGATGACTGTCCGAGATGCAATCGAGCTGCTCTTCAGCATTGAATCACAGAAGCGACAGCGAGGCGAGGCAACAAGCGATATCGAACGCATTCTGTTCGTCGGGATTGCGAGAGCGGGGGCGGAGAAGCCTATAGTGCGGGCGGACCTGCCGCAGAAACTGAAAGAATACGATTTCGGAGCGCCGCCGCACACCCTCATCGCCGTCGGCAGCCTCCATTTCATCGAGAAAGAAGCATTAATCAAGCTTGCAGGAGCGTCTTCAGAAATATTTTAAACAGCATCTTCTTTCAAAAGATGCCGCCCGCCTCTGTTTGCTCTTGCAGGATTTCCGAGTTTATTATCACGTTGCAGATTTTATGGGGGGCACTTTCGGGAGAACGTATCTAACAGCTCGTAGTGCTGCTCAAGGTTTTAAATATTCCTTTTTCTCTAAGAGAGACGAGCGACAGGCTCGGGAAGGAGTGGGGTTGCTGCTTCTTCTCGCACGGGGCGAGTCTCTTCTCGCGTGGGAAGGAATAGCTTCGCCGCTTCTTCTTGACACCGAACGAGGAGGGAGAACATGAGAAGCTCACTGCTCTTGGTATTGGGCTTCGTCGCCCTCTTAGCGCTGACGACCGCCGCGAACGCCGCCACGATTTACGTGCCGGACGGCTGCCCGACAATACAGCAAGCGGTGAACTACGCATCGCCCGGCGACGAAATCGTCGTGCGCGACGGCACTTACTACGAAAACATAATCGTAGCCAAGTCTTATCTGACAATCCGCTCTGAAAACGGCTCTACAAACTGCTTCATTAAGGCTAACGACTCGGCAGCCCACACTATTTACCTGCGTGCCGCTAACCATGTGAATATTCAGGGCTTTACTTACCATCTTCGGAGGCGTAAATGCTGTTGTAATCCGCTTATACGGTGCGAACTTCTGCGAGATAAAAAACAACGTGGTCTCCGGACCAGGGTTTGTCGGCATCCAGCTCTATCAGTCAAACAGCAACACGATATCCGAAAACGCTTTCTCAGACTACGAGCAGCATGGCATCGCAATCCAAGAGTCATGTGACAACAAGATAAACAATAACACCGTCTCGGACACCGAGCTTTGCGGCATCTTCATGGACAACTCAAGCGACAACGAAATACGGGATAACACGGTCTCGGACACCGGGACGTGGTCCGCCATCCAGCTATCTTCATCAGACGGCAACGAAGTATTCTTCAATACCATCTCGAACGCCGGCAGCACTGCCATCTACCTTTCCTCATCAAGCAACAACGCGGTATGCCACAATAGCATTTCATATGCCCAGGGGAACGGTATTTCCCTCGCCTATTCATCCAATGATAATATAATATACGGCAACACCATCTCGAACACTAATTTCAAGGGCATTCGACTTCACAATTCGAGCGAGAACGTAGTGTCCATGAACACGATATCGAACAACGACGGCTCTGGCATTTATCTTATTAACATAGCCGTGGGTGACAACACAATTCGCAACAACAACATCTCGAACAACGACGAGCATGGCATCTGCCTCATTTCCGCAAATCAAAACCGGATATGGCATAATACCATTTTGGACAACGCATTGAACGGCATCCGCCTTGAAAACTCCGGAGGCAATAGTGTGCAGTGCAACTGGCTGCAGAACAACTCCTGCGGCGTCTATCTTTACGGCATAAAGACCACAGAAATATCATTCAACAGCATCGTGGCAAACGGCGTTTATAACGTGACGACGGGCGGCTACGAGTGGCAGCTCTACAACGACCAAGACGCCGACGTGCTCGCAGAGGTCAACTACTGGGGCACTGATGACGCCTCGGTCATCGAGGCGAGCATCAAGGATGATGACGAGGACCCCAGCCTCGGCGCCGTGGACTTCGTGCCGTTCCTAGCATTACCGGCGCCGTGCGCCCCCGGCCCGACGCCCACGCCGACACCAACACCGACGCCGACACCAACACCGACGCCGACGCCGGTGCCGGAATTCACGAGCGTGGCGTTGATTGCGGCGTTCATAATGGCGCTTCTCGTCCTGCTGAGGCGCAGGTAAAATACTCCAATTTATCTTTTTTTACATTATCGGTGTCGTTACTTCCTTGCCAGCCTGCCCAGCCGCCCGTATTTCTTTCCGGCTTCTGCCAGCGCCTTCATGTTTGCAAGCGGCGTCCTCGGCGCAAACCCGCAGCCCGGCGCCAGCACGTCTATGCCCTCCTCTATGCATTGCTTAGCCTCTTCTATCACGTCTTTAGGGCTTTTCTTCAACAACGTTACAGTCGGGCTCACGTTTCCACAGAGCGCAACCTTGTCGCCGACGATTTTTCTGGCGTCGGCAACTGGCGTCTCCTGCCCGATGCTGACGGCGTGCACACCGAGTTCCGGTTGTTTTCCGAGGATATGCCTTGAATCTCCGCAGAGGTGTTGTATTACGTAGGCGCCTTGCTCTTTTATCTTCTTCACCCCCTGCTCATACCAAGGCCATGCGAACTCCTCGCACTGCTTCGGCGAAATAGTGCAAGTGGGGGTGTCATTGTAGAAAATCGTATCCACGCCCCTTTTTATTCCGGCCTTCGCATATTCCATGCTGGACTCGTGGCATACGTCAACGACCTTCTTGAAAAGTTCAGGCTCTCGCATCATCCACATGGAGCCAGTAGCCACGCCTGTCACGGACACAAATGCCTCTAAAAACGCCCCCGGGACCTGTAACACCAACGGCACTTTTTCCCTCTCGCATTCCTCAGCCAAAATCTCAATGGCTTTCATCACCGCCGGATATCTACCATCCCTCTCAGGGTCGGGCACGAAAAGTCTGTCCACGTCCTCGGGCTTCTTCACAGGGAACTTTTTGAGAACAGGCATGTTGTCATTTTTCCACTTGTCCAACTCACCGCCCCAGATTTCCGCATCAAAATAGCCCTCATAAGGTATGCGCACGCTCTCAAGCCCACCTATTTCATACGCTGCCCATGAGAGCCTTGCCATTTTCTCGGCGTCCCAAAAAGCCTCGGGCCATGCGGCGCCGCACGCCTCCATAAGCTCAACGATGCCGTTTTGCGTTATTCCCGTCACGGGGAGCCTATCAACAGGCTTCAGCTCTAAAGCCGCATGAAACCTTTCTAAACAGGTCATCTCCTCTGGCATAGAAACCCCTCATTTCTTCTTCGTCCCTAAAATATTAAAAACTGATACAAAGATGAAGAAAAAAGGTAGTTAAATCATTTCTAAGCCGAAGGACTGCAGCAGCACGTCCTCGTTTATTCTTCCGCAAGAGAAGGTTTTTCCACTTTTTATCTCGTTTATCGTGATTTCGGCGGGGGCAAATACGCCGGCGTCCACCTTGTAGAAATCGAAGCCCGCCTCTTTAAAGGTGACGTAGAACGGCTTTCCGTAGCTGCTTGATGTTTCCGAGGGCGCCTTTTTCAAGAACTCCTTCAGTTCGTCGAGGTTCTCGTATTCGACGACGTAAAACGTGCGTCCGCAGTAAATGATGCAGTCGTTCGTGGAGCCCATGCACTTGACGTCGTCGCCGACTATCGGAGCAATCGGCGCAACGCCGTGTCCGTGCTTTATTTTGTTTATATCAAAGCCTATGGACTCAAGTTTGTGGATTCCTGTCTCTACGACTCTTGCCGAAATTTGCACGCTTCCTGCGACGGAGGCGGTCGGCGCAATCGCTATGTACAGGTCCTCAGGGCGCACGTCGCACTCCTGCGCAATTTTTTCCGCAACATTCTCGTCGGGAATCTGGCGACCTTCGAGCACAAGCACTGCTTCCTCCGCAACATCTTCATAACCAATCTCCTCATAAAGCTTCTTCGGCTTCTTTGCGAGCGCCCTTGCGGGACCAGAGCCCATAGCGAAGAACTTTTCCACTTTTATCTGCCAGCCGGCGTATTGTGACGCCATGCACGAGAGAATCGGAAAGTCTGTCGTGACTTGAATTGCAGGAAACGCCCGCCCTTTAAGTGCTACGCTTGTGAATCTTATATCAGCGAGGTCTGCCATGCAGATTCTCGCAAGGTAGAGTCCGGCTTCGAAGCCGCCCGGCTCGTTCACACCAGCGTCTATAATCGTCGTGCCGTTCGCCAGTTCCTCGACGCCCACTTTCAGTTCGTCGGCGAAATCCATCATTTCCTCAAAAACGTCCAACGCATGCTCATTCACGCTTATCATCTTACCATCACCCATAATAGCCCATAGGAAGCCACACCCTCCCTCCCTGCTTAAGCCGTCAGCAATACCCCTTAAGGGTTCGAAGATAAATAATTAACTACAATTTTCAGGACGGAATTCTGCGGCTCAGCGGCCTGTTGCCCGTCTTTAAGCTGCTCATTCAAACTTCCGCCGCTCGCCAGTGACCATGTAGTAGATGCGAGATGCGATGTTGCAGGCGTGATCTGCGATTCTTTCAAGGTGGAGCGCCACGAAGAGAAGGTGGCTGGCATTCCTTATTGTGCGAGGGTTTTCTATCATTATCGTGATAAGCTCCCGTCGCACTTGGTCGCACAACGCATCCACCAAATCGTCCCGCTCGGAGAAGTTCATCAAGTTTTTGATGTTCCCCGTTGAGAACGCATTAAGACCGTCTTCGATCATGCCCTGCGCAGTCTCAGACATCCTCGGAATGTCCACCAAGGGCTTCACAAAAGGTTCGTCTGCTATTTTCAGGACTATGTTCGCTATATCGCCTGCGAGGTCGCTTATCCTGTCGAGGTCCGTTATTATTTTCAAAATTGTTCCTATAGCCCTCAAATCCGATGCAAGAGGATGCTGCAACGCAAGAAGCTTCATGCACCGATTTTCCAAGTCGAACTCCAGCTCGTCTATCACAATGTTGCCCCTTATCACCTCAGAGGCAAGCTCTGCGTTCCTCTTAACCAGCGCTCGCACGGCATTCTCAGCCGCCTGCTTTGCAAGCTCGCCCATCCGCAACGTGTCCTTCTTGAGGCGGTTCAGCTCCTCGAAGTAATCACTACGAGCCATCTTATCCAGTCCCTCTTTAGCTTTATTATTTTAAATTTGTGATGCGCAATGGCTCTGAGCCGCAACGGACGGGCTGCAGAAGGTTGAAGTCAGTATTTCATGTTTTTGACCAAGGCGTGCAGTGTCTTGTTTACAAGCGCCTTCATGCGAAGTTTTTCTGCAAGCCTCACGATTTCACCGCTTATTGCATCTATTTCCGTGCGTTTTCCCCGTTTGACATCCTGTAGCATGGAAGACTCATTTTTTCCGGTCTTAGTCGCCACCTCCACAGCTTTCTGGACGGCAGCCTCCACGTCGATTTCGACGCCAGCGTGTCTTGCAACGGACGCCGCCTCGCGGGCGGCGGCTTCCATCAACCATCTCAGCTCGCCACGCAGCAGCTCTTCGTTCCTGACGCGTGCGACTGCAGTTATCGGATTTATTGCGGCATTAACGATAAGTTTCTCCCAGATTTTCTTGCGGATGTCCGTGACGGCTTCCGCCTTTATGCCGCCGTCGTTGAGAATCTCGCAAATTCGCAGGGCGCGCTTTGAAATTTCGCCATTAAGCTCGCCTATGAAGGTGTCGCCGACGCCCGTGTGGACGACGTGCCCCGGCTCTTTTAGAAGTGCGCCATAAGAGGTGACGCCGCCGAGGACGTGCTTCGCGCCCAGGATCTCGGAGAGCCGTTCCTCGTTGCCCAAGCCGTTCTGCAGGCTGACGACCGCCGTCTCCTCGTGAATACAGGGTTTGAGCTGTTTTGCGGCGGTTTCCGTGTCGTAGGACTTCACGGTGAAGAGGACGATGTCCGGCGTTTCTGCGGCTTCCGGCGCCGTCACCGCCTTAACATCTACGGTGACGTTCGTAAGTCCTGAGATTCTGAGCCCGTGCTTTTTAATGGCGGCAACGTGCCACTCGCGGGCGACGAGCGTGACGTCGTAGCCTGCGTTCGCGACGAGCCCGCCGAAGAGGCTGCCGAGGGCGCCGGCGCCCATGACCATTATTTTTTCCATCGTCCATGATTGGGAGACTTCTTGATATAATCTTATCCTGACGCTCAGAATTTACCGGCATCAAAAGTACAGCTTCAGCAGGACTACACTCAATAACATGATTGCCAGCAAGATGAACGAAGCTATTCCTGAAGTCATTTTAACCTTGTATCTCGCCCTCGCAAGCGCTAACGCTACTATAAGGTCGCGTTCCAAGCCGTCAACCCTCCTCCATAAGTCATCACAGCGCCTTATGGAGAACACGGTCTCTCCGAGTAGTAACTCGTTCTTTTCTAGTTGAAAACGTAGCCGTACTTCTTTAGCACCATTGTCGTCAATTCCACTAGGTTCGTTTTTGACATCATCTATTACACTTTCCCAACCTCTTATAAAGTCTCTGAGTTTGTCCTCAAGCTTTTTCCCAGCGATACCACGTTCGACGCCCCTCTTTATTGCCTCCCTTCTTACCGCCTCTTCTAAAGACATCATCAATTCTCTTTTGCACTTCAATCGTTCTGCTAATCGCCTCTACAATCTTCCTGTAGCGCTCTATCTCGTCCAAGGATAAGGTCCGTCCTTTTCTGTCCTTTAAATACTTCTCCAACACTCGGTAGGCGCCGATTTTGTAGTCCCACACTTCCTTAGGGGCGCCTTCGAAGTACTGCGTCTTGTTGAAATATACACGTTGCTGCTTCTCGTCGTAACGCACCCGCTCCACCTTGTTCGTGCCGCTCTTTGGGAACTTGACGCCGCTTTTGCTCAGTGCGGAGTGCTTGAGGAGGTGAAGCTCCACGAGCTCCTTGCCAAGCTCGCTCAGCCGCTCGAAGCTCGCACGGTCAGAGGGCAGCGGCACCCTCGGAAAGTCGATGCGCAAAAACTCCTCATAACGCTTGCGATACGTCGGCGAATACAAAACCGCATAGATGTAATAGAAAAGCTCCTCCGGCGTAGGCTCCTCCCCTATCCTCGCTCTCACCGCACTCAAAAATTCCTTCTTGAAGTTGGGGCGACGCTTGCCTCCATCGTAAAGGTAAAGCGGGAAACAACAAGTATTGTCTCCAAGGGGGTTTCTATCAGGAACCTCCGAGACGACGAAGGCGTGTCTGAAGTCAAAGACTTTGATGTAGCGGCTTTTTTTCAGTGCTAAGCCTAAGTTGTCGCTCAAAAGATTTTTCATGGTTTCATGACGCAGCCTACTGAGGAAGTTGCAGTAATATGTGAACCTTGTATCAAAGGGACGGTAGGCATATGGGATGATAGCTTCTCTGGAGAATGCCTCCTTCCTCAAAAGTTCCTTCCTGCGGGTTTTTATCTTCCACCCGCTCGTTTCTCTTAAATCGTAGCGTGCTTTTAAATCTTCTAGCGTCACTCTGGGATCGAGAATGTCGCTAAAAACCCTCTCGACGTGTTTGGGGGTAAATCCCACCAAGATGTCGTCCTTACCCGTTTCCACGCCGCTCGACCACTTCTCGAAGATGTCCGTGACTCTCCAAAACTCCTCGTACTCCTCCTGCAATGAGAAATCCTTAGGGACGAAGAAGTAATAGGGCGGGGCGGGCTTGATTTCTGTCCAGTTCGTAGTTTCGACATCGTTATTGCGCAGGAAGTTCAGCTTTTCCTCCCTCGTCCCCCAGAGGTCGGCGTAATAGACCTTTTTCTCCCTCGGCGCCAGCTCCAGCTTCACGAAAATCCCTATGGCGACGCCCTGCTGGATGTCGAAGATGTTTTCGTCCCTCTCGCCGTTGGGTGGCGTCTCGCCCTTCCTTGAAGAGCCGTGCAGGTTCAGGATGTAAATCTCATCGAAGGTTTCCAAGAGCCTCTTTCGCATCCCTCGGTGGATGACGCCGTCGAGGTATGCGTTGTTCGTGATGAATGCCAAAATCCCCTTGCCCGTCTTCTCCAGTTTCCACTGGGCGAAGCGGATGAATTTGATGTAGTCGTCGGAGAGCGGCTGTATGTTCCGTTCGCCACGAACATCTCTCTTATAGTCTTGCATAAGCTCCTCGATGAACTTTGACTTATTCTCGGAGCTTACGGAATACGGCGGGTTACCAAGAACTACAAGAATCGGGATTCTCTCCTTAACCTCCTCCGCTCGCTTGCCTTCTTCGGTGAGTTCCATCAACAGCGGCGCTTCACTCGGCTTTCTCATTTCCAGCGTGTTCGTAAGGTAGAACTGGAACCTGTCGGGCTCTCGTAGTTCTGAGCGGTCGGGGGGAGAGGTTTCACCAAGTTTATACCCCCAGCGGTCCTCTAAATATTTCGCGACCCGCAAATGTCCAATCACGTAAGGAACGAGCGATATCTCAAAGGCATAAAAGTTTTTGAGGATGTGATGCTTGATATAAAACGGAATAAGACCGCCTAAGCCTCTACTCTCAAATTCCGCCAGAGCACGCCCTATTGCCCGAATCACGAACGTCAGCGTCCCGGCAGCAGGATCGAGAAGCTTCACGCCCTGCTCCGCAAGCCCCAGCTCCAGTCCGAACTTCGTCTGCAGCAGTTTATGAGCCGACGCCACGATGTAAGCAACGACGCCAACAGGCGTATAGTAAATGCCAAGACGTTTCTTCTCTGTAGGGTCATATTCGCCAATGAACGTGTCATAAAAGTGAATAATGGGGTCGTCGAAGAGGACATCCTCCTTGCTGAGAAGAGAGGTAACATCTACCCTATTCAGCACGCCACAAATATCATCAATGACCCAGCTCAGCGCCTCCGGGCAATCAGGACCGCTGGAAATGTGGAAAATCTTACGGAGCAGTGGCATCGTTATAAACATCCAAGCGTTGTTCCGCCGTACTTCTTCGCTTCCCGCCATCACTTTCGCTGCAAACAACCCGTAAGCAAGCGTTTGCGCATACAAATCTGCAAACTTCTCGTCAGTTAAACCCTCGATGAGCGTGTGTTTGAAATATGTTAAGAGCTGAGACAAGAAAATATCGCCATCTTTAAGCTCCTCTAAGATAATGTCTCTTGCGAATTTCGTCTTCTTCGCAAGCACGGATGCCAGCCTCGAAGCATCTTGAATCTCAGGCATTGAGAAGTCGTAAAATTTGCTAACGAGATCGAGGAAGGTTTTTAGGTGTTTGTTTGAGACACTAGGAGGCTTCGGTCCGCTCAGGTCAGATGCATCGCATAACTCCGCAGTACTCACAAGCTTGCCGTTCCCGTATAGCCTGAATTGCAGGAAGTTCGTCAGAATGAGGTTCGGAAACGCATTCCTATACCTCTGGAGCTGCTTGGTCCGCTCTTCTCTCTCAAGGTCTGCCTCTAAGGGCTTTGCTTCGATGTATCCCACGATTTCTGTTCCTCTTCGGACGATGAAGTCTGGAAAGCCCGCTTTCGTCTTCTTGGGCGCAGAAATAACTGTGCATCCGTCCCCAGATAAGGCTTCGAAAAGCCGTCGTAAGCATGGGTAGAAACTTGGCTCTGTGAAGTCCCCTCTCGTGTAAATGTTGTGGATTTCCCTGATGTAGGAGGCAATCACGTTTGCCTTTCGCACACTCACGTTCATTTTTGTATTATGATCGGTTAAATTTGCTTTAGGTTGATTCTAACGATCGTCGTTGCCACCAGCTCAGATCCTTAAGCATCCTCGCCACGTCCTTTGCGAAATACGTGAGTATGAGGTCGGCGCCCGCCCTTTTGATGCACGTCAGCACTTCTATCACCGTTTTGCGCTCGTCAAGCCAGTTGAGCGACGCTGCCGCTTTTATCATTGCGTATTCGCCGCTAACGTTAAAAGCGGCGGTCGGGACGCCGAACTTCTCCTTTACCCTGTAGAGGACGTCGAGGTAGCACATTGCGGGCTTCACCATCACGATGTCCGCTCCTTCTTTCAAGTCGAGCTCGACCTCTCTCAGCGCTTCGAGGGCGTTCGCAAAGTCCATTTGATACGTGCTGC
>NZ_JBMXYC010000047.1:0-49512 GCF_053996935.1 Candidatus Alkanophaga liquidiphilum | reverse complement strand
ATGCAAAAGTAGTGAAAAAGGACGATATTGAGAGAATCATTAAAAATTTCTCAACTCCAATCTTTGAATATTCCAAAGTTGTCAATTTAAAAGCCATTAATAATATACTTCGTGAAACTAATGACATTAAAATTAAAAAATTCTTTGGATTCAAAACATGGATGGTGAAATATCCTTACATCTTTACGCACACATTTACATTTAACCCATATGTTGAATTCGAAAATGTGGATGATATTTCTGGGTATTTCTACTATTATTATGACTTTTCAGACCCTATACTACTTATCCCAAACATAAAAATCGAAAGATACGACATGGTCACGAAAAAGAAAATACCCATAATAAGCATAGATGACTACATAAAATTCGTTAATGATGTATATCGTTTACTGGATTACAAAAATAAAAAACCTATTTTTGTACCAGTGTCTCTTAGATTTGGAATGAACGATATTAAAAAATTAGCAAAGTACTATATAAAAAATGATTTCTTATGCGTATGGTTCGATTTTGAGGGTTCTGCAATTACTAAACCAAAAATCTCGAGAATAAGAGCCTTTGTTAGAGAATATGAACGAATCGAAAGATTAGACAACCTTGTAATATATTCTACAAATATTAAAAGAGAGATTATCTCAAACTTGAAAAGTGAAAAAACTCCCGCATCTGATGTGCTAATATCTCTGACGGGATCCAATTTGGTTGGGGTTAATAGAGAGCCACCAAGACCAATAGGCATAACTTTGAGCAATGAGGAACGTAAAGAATTAAGAAAACATAAAGCCAGAGTGTTTGATCCTTCTACATATTACTATACTAAGGTTGCAAAATATAATTCCCATGCTTATGATTTGTTAATGAGACAGTCATACAATATCTTATTTAATTCACAACTTCTTGATACTGAATTTAGAACTCAAACAGAGCATCTTTTAGAGACAGGGGAACTTGAAGAATATATAACCAAAAAACAGATGATAAAAGAATATAAAAGAGGAGAACTTGGAAAAGTTCTCTTTCATAAAAAAGTAAAAAAGATTACAGAGTGGTTCTAAATTGAGGGAGAGAAATGAGCGGGGTTCGGGATTCTTGCAATCCTTCGGATTTGACTCGGCATTTTGGAGGGACGTTTTACCCCATTTTGATGTTTACGTCTCAGAAGTGGTTCTTGATGAAATCAGAGCAACAGCGGAAGCGAATCTACGAAAAGCATTGGAGAACCTGATAAATGACTTTGAGGTTCTGGAAATGACGGAAGAAGTTATTGAATTGGCAGATATATATTTATCTTACAGACGCTTGCCTCGTGGTGATGCTCTTCATCTTGCTTCGGCAAGTATTGGAGAGATGAATTTCTTAGTCACATGGAATCTCCGACATATTTATAAGCGTGGAACACAAGAAATGATACGTGAGGTGAATACAAGGTTAAGGATTCCCGTCCCCACAATTGTAACACCCGAAGATTTCTTTGGGGAGGAGTAAAATGACAAGAAGAGAAGTTACTGAGAAGCAAAAAGAAGAAATACGAAAGAAAGTAAAACGGGAATTCCCGGGATGCAAGGCCTTACAGGACATTCACTACTATCGCTATGTGAAAGAGATAAAATGGCAAACGATGACGCCCTCCGAGATTGTAGAGGATATAAAGAGGGGTGCTGGCGAGATCAAAAAGGAAATGAAGGCGTCCACGATAAGATGAAACCGCCACTTCATATAACAGAGCGTATCTGGCTTCGTGCCTTTGGCACTCCGTCCAAGTCCAGCCTTACGGCTGGACTTCAGATACGCTCGGAACGTTGTTCGAAATTCTGAACTCCGCTCAACAATTGGAGATGTATAGTAAAATGGAAATATACCAGAAGTCTTTATGTAAGGCTTCTTTCCCGCTTAAGAAGGACAGTATGTTTCTCACGCCTTATTATATTCCTGTTTACTCTGTCCCTTACCTTTCAATTTCAGTGTGATTTTCTTCTTTGGCTTCTTTTCTGCCTCAGTGCTTTCCGCAACGCCGAGTAGCTTCCTTGCAGCTCGCACGAGTGCGTGTCGCATGAATCTTGTAAAGTCGAAAACGTCTTCTACCGGGATATCCTCATCGCTCATCTCCCGCCCATAGAGCACACGAAGCTCGTTCTCGAACTCCGGCTCGTAAAGCTGTAGGAAGAAGAAAATACGGAGGTAGGACAGTGGGCGGAACATGATGCACCACTCCGTAGCGTCGTCGAGGGCAGCGTCCACAAGCTCGCCGCCCGCAAGCTCCGCCAGCTCCTCAGCCTTATCCCTTCTCACGTTCCAGAGAATCTCGGCGCCCCCTACCATCATGCGTTTTAGCTCCTCGGTCATATACCAGCCGCCCTTCATCTCGTCTATCGACATCAATTCGCTTAGCCTCACGCCCTTCATCTCACACACCTCACAACTCAACCTCGTCTTTCCACTTTTCGTAAGCACTCTCAAAACCATTTTCCTTCAGCACAAAGTCAATAAATCTTATGTGTTCGCCGATGAGCCGCCGCACGACGTCATCAGACACCCGCTCCCCGAACAGAATCTCACGCCGCAGTCTCGCCGCCAAGACGTCCAGCGGCTTACGTGAGCGTTCGATGCTTATTACGCTGACCTCAAACCCCTCGCTCTTGAGGTGTTCGATGATGTCATCAGATAGGTTCAAGCAAACGTCGCCGTCCTCCGCCGCTCTCGCAATATACTTGCCTTCTTTCCTCGAAAACTCAGCCTCAAGGAGGATATAGTCAGCAAGAATCCGCCGCCACTCCCCCACGTCTATGCCCCGCACTTTCGCCCTGAAGGTTTCCATCAGGATGTCGTCCAAGAGCCTGAGCTTAAAGTCGTGGTGTCGTGGATGCACGTAGCAGCGAACCTCGCAGTCGAGACCTCGCAACCCCTCAAAAAGATGCTTGCTCGTCTTATATGTGTGCGCTTCTTCAGGCTTCACCACGCCACGTGCCTCCAACTCCGACAAAACACGCTCGTAGTCCCGCACGCTCCTTACTATGCAATTAACGAGTTCCTCATGCCCCATTGGCAAATCCAAGAAGAAATTCTTGAAGCTCCCCGCCTCCTTCAACACTTTTAACCGCTGCGCCGCCCTCATCAAAGCGTTGCTCGTCCTTGTCGTGTTTATCGCCACAAGCATCGGAGCGCTCATCTTTGTTATTTTGTGCTTCACGTATATGTCTTTTATGCCACTTGCGTTACCATTTTTCCACCAAGAAAGCCTCGCCGGGCGGGGATGAATTGGATAGGTATGGAGTTGGTGCAGATGAAGCGAACAAACATCTTTAAGCTAAATCCGGGGAAGGAAGAAGAAGCAATACTGCGCAAGTGGGCGGACAACTGCTCTCGAATGTTCAACGAGATAAACTATAAGCGTAGGCAATCATTCTTCAGCGGCGAATTCGACTGGAACACTGACGAATTCTATCACAAATATAAGAAGCTTATAGGTTCGGCGACGGCACAGCAGATAATAATTAAGAACAACGAAGCTTGGAAATCGTTTTTTGCACTGCTTAAAGCCTACAAGGCGGGAAAGATCGAGGATAGACCTCATCCGCCGGGCTACTGGAAGGACAGAGCCACGGGTAAGCGGATATTAAGGATACTGGTAAGGAACGATGCTTATAAGCTCGATAATAAGTATCTGAGGCTGCCGTTCAAACTAAAAGCGAGGGGGAAGGGGAAAAACAGATGGGAGGGTAAGCAGGGGAGACTGGAAATAGTTTATGACGAGCTCTCGAACAGATGGGTATGCTACCAGCCGGTAGAGGTGAAACCTCTACATCAGCCAAAAGGTGATAAGATAGCATATGTTGATCTGGGAGTGAAATGCCCGATAGTGGTGAATATAGAAGGGGAAACATGGGGTTACAGAGCGAATTCAATGCTTGCGGACTGGTGGTATCTAACGAAGGAGATAGCGAGGGTGCAGGGAGAGTTAGAGAAGATAGGGAAAAAGAGCAGCAAGAGACTGAGGAAGTTGCACAGGAAGCGGAAGAGGCGGTTTAGAGATAGTATAAACAAGATAGCGGCGGATTTCGTCAGGAAATGCTGGGAGCTGGGAGTGGCGGAGATGGTATGCGGCGGCGACCTGCGAGGAATAAAAATGATGCAAAGTTCAACCCGAAGGCAAATGCATGATTCATAATTTCTGGCCTTCCAGCTATCTATATAAGCGGATAAGCGAGAAGGCGGAAGAATACGGAATAAGAACGAGAAGGGCGGATGAAAGGGGCAGCACAAGCAGCAAATGCCCACGCTGCGGCGGCTCAAAACACGTAACAAAGAGCGGCAGACTGTTAAATGCATGAAATGCGGGCTGGAAGCCCATAGAGATGCAGTAGGTTGTATAAATATAAGGCTCGCTCAGGGAGAAAGATTCCCCTGCGGGGGTCATTAACCGGGCGGTGAGGATGTCAGAGGCGTTGAGCTGGACAAAGCAACTCAGCCGACGCTACCGAACAGAAACTCGCACGCAAGGCACTTGTATTTGTATTCGCCGAGTAGGATGGCGATGCTGCCGTCGGCTCTAAACCTGCCCCGCACCACTGACATCTTCCCGCATCTTGGGCATTGGAAATTAGGCACCGGTTCATATGGCGTCCGCACCATTTTCTTCCCCTTTTAAGTGTCCGCATGTGAGCACAAAAAAATAACTCCTATGCATCTCAAACAGGCACATGCACGCCCCAGCATTTTGACGCCGTCCTTCTCGATTTGTGACCATCGGGTTCGGGGCTCACGCTTCTGCCCGAACCGCAGTCGGGTTCCTGCCTGCACTGTTGCTCGGCACCTCGTTGTTGTTAAAATCACCGATGATGCCTAGTAGTTCTCGTAGCACGTTTTTTGTCATCGCAATGTTGCTGCTGGTATTCCCAGAGGCAGATGCCGCCGTAATGATTGTTGTTGCATGTGGTATTCATGCTTACAATGGTCAGCGTTGAGACGGGCTTAAAAGAATGTATCTTCGAGAGGGAGTCAGAGACGTTCACGTGTCGGCGGAGATGCTGAAAATGTGATAGACGGAGTTAGCGGCGTGGATGATGCGCGTGACCGTCACTTGAATTAAAGAGCGTGGGCACGTAAATGACGGCGGGTTCGCAGTCGTCATAAGCGCTAAGAAAGCAATGAAGCCCAACGTTAAAAGCATCGACCTCTCATGCTCTTCTCGTCCTCCGTTTCAAAATTCTTTCCACGTGCATTTGTTTGCGATGAAGTGCGACGACAAGCCTGTTTCTTACGTCCATGCCAAGCGGCTTAGAGTTTAAAATCCCCCGCCGTTCCATCACATCGGGTCGGCATAGGGTTAAATGCAGCGATGTATATTTATTAATGAGAGTGGTAAAGGTAAATTGGGCTCGTAGCTCAGCCAGGTAGAGCAGCAGGCTTTTAACCTGTTGGTCGGGGGTTCAAATCCCCCCGAGCCCGTAATGAAGAGGCGTGAGAGAATCGTGGTGACGGAGCACGTGCTCGTGCCGAAGCACGAGATATTATCTGAGGAGGAAGTGGAGGCGCTCCTCCGGAAATACGAAATTAGGAAGGAGCAGTTGCCGAAGATAAAGGCAAATGACCCCGTCATAAAGGAAATAGGAGCGAAAGTCGGCGATGTCGTCAGGATAATACGGAGGAGCAGGACGGCAGGAAAGTTTTTGGCATACCGGTTGGTTGTAAAGTAGGAGGAGGTAATGAGGATGCTTGATCGGAAAGTCCTTTCTAATGCATATTTCACGAAGGAGAAAATCGTGCAGCACCAGCTTGATTCATATAACCATTTCATAGAGCACGGGCTGCAAAGCGTGGTGGACGAGCAGGGTGTCATCGAGACGAGTATTGAGGACGAGGACGAGAAAGGTCTCTACAAAATATATGTGCGTCTCGACAGGGTGCGTGTCGGGAAACCTCGTGTCAAGGAGGCTGATGGCTCCTACAACGAGATCTTCCCAATGCAGGCGAGGCTCCGCAACCTCACTTATGCCGCCCCGATCTACCTAAAAATGCGTATTGTCAAGGAATACGAGGACGGCACCGAAGAAATAATCGACGATAAGGAGGTGGAGATTGGCGAGCTGCCTGTGATGCTGAAGTCCAAAATTTGCAACCTCCACGGGCTTTCCGACGAGGAGCTCATAGAAGTGGGTGAAGACCCGCTCGACCCCGGTGGCTATTTCGTAATCAATGGCGCAGAGCGCGTCATCATCACGCTCGAAGACCTCGCCCCGAATAAAATCCTCGTGAGCCGTGAGGAGAGTTACGACACGAAAATAGAAGTGGCGAAGGTGTTCTCGCAAAAACATGGCTTTAGAGTGCCAGTATCGGTGGGACGTGGCAGGAAGTCGATACTGGAGGTCTCGCTACCGTCCATACCGGGGAAAGTGAATTTCATAACCTTGATGCGGGCTTTGGGACTTGAAAGCGATGAAGAAATAATAAAGGCGGTTTCTGACGACGAAGAGATAATAAAATTCATAAAGGACAACCTGGAAGTGGCGGACACGAAGACCAAAGAGGATGCAACGCTCGCTCTTGAGCGACGGGTAGCGCCGGCACAGCCCAAAGAATACAAGGAGCGGCGTCTCAATTACATCCTCGACCGATACCTGCTGCCGCACCTCGAAGACCGCATCACAAAGGCTCACTTCCTCGGCAAAATGGCGGAGGCATGCCTCGAACTCACACTCGGACGACGTGAGGAGGACGACAAAGACCATTACGCAAACAAAAGGCTTAAGCTTGCCGGCGACCTCTTAGAAGACTTATTCCGAGTCTCTTTCGGAAAGCTCGTCAGGGACATCAGATACCAACTCGAAAGGGCGAACATGCGGGGCAGGGAGCTTAATATAACCACTGCTGTCCGCTCAGATGTGCTGACGGAACGCATAATGCACGCCCTCGCCACCGGGAACTGGGTCGGCGGACGCACAGGCGTCTCGCAACTCCTCGACAGGAACAACTTCATGAGCACGCTCTCGCACCTCCGCAGGGTGATTTCGCCGCTATCGAGGTCGCAGCCGCACTTCGAAGCTCGTGATTTACACCCGACGCAGTGGGGGCGCATCTGCCCGTGCGAGACGCCTGAAGGTCCGAACTGCGGACTCGTGAAGAATTTCTCGCAACTCGTCGAAATTTCGACCGGTATCGAGCACGACGACCTCAAAAAGCTTTTATACGACATCGGCGTCGTGCCGCTCCCAGCCGAGGTAAGCACGATGTTCAATGTCAAAGTTTTCATCAATGGCGAGTTCCTGGGCATTTGCACCGACCCCGAGAAAGTTGTCTCTGAAGTCAGAAGGCGAAGGAGAAGCGGTGAGCTGTCCCATCAAGTGAATATTGCTTACTACGAGCGGCGACGCGAGATTATAATCAACACCGACCGTGGCAGGGTGCGACGCCCCTTAATAATAGTGGAGGACGGCAAGCCCTTGGTCACCGAAACGCACATAGAAAAATTAAAGCGAGGCGAGCTCACCTTCGACGACCTCGTGCGTGCAGGCGTCATCGAGTATTTGGATGCAGAGGAGGAGGAGAACGCATACATTGCGGTGGGCGAGGATGAACTGACGAAGGAGCACACGCACCTCGAAATAGACCCGTCGCTGATTGTAGGCATCTGCGCCGGTATGATCCCATATCCAGAATACAATTCCTCGCCTCGTAATACGATGGGCGCCGCCATGCTCAAGCAATCTTTGGGACTGAACGCCGCAAACTTCAGAATTCGCCCCGATACCCGTGGGCACTTGCTACACTACCCGCAGAAACCTCTCGTAACAACGAGAACCGCCGATGCTATCCTCTACGACAAGCGTCCTGCGGGTCAAAACTTTGTCGTCGCAATCCTCTGCTACGAGGGTTACAACATGGAAGACGCTGTGATACTGAACAGGGCGGCGATAGACCGAGGCTTAGGAAGAAGTCACTTCTTTAGAAGCTACGAGTGCGAGGAGCGCCGCTACCCTGGCGGGCAGGAAGACCACTTCGAAATACCGGACTCAGAAGTCGTGGGCGCTCGTGGTATGGACGCCTACGTCCAGCTCGACGAACACGGCATCATCAATCCCGAGACGGAAGTCGCACCAAACGAGGTTTTAGTCGGCAGGACGTCGCCTCCAAGATTCCTCGAGGAGAGCACCGAGCTCATAAGCCCGCTACGCCGTCGGGACACTTCCATCTGCACGAGGTCTAACGAGAAGGGCATCGTGGACTCGGTGATGCTCATGGAGTCGAGCGGCGGACGCAAGCTCGTAAAAATAAAGGTGCGAGACCAGAGAATTCCCGAAATCGGAGACAAGTTTGCATCTCGCCACGGGCAGAAGGGTGTCGTCGGGCTGATTGCGAACCCTGAAGACCTGCCGTTCACCGAAGACGGCATCATCCCTGACATGATTCTGAACCCGCACGCGATACCCTCAAGAATGACCGTCGGGCACATCCTTGAGATGATTGGTGGGAAGGTTGGCGCCTTGGAGGGGCGCAGGATAGACGGGACGGTGTTTTCAGGGGAGGTTGAAGACGAGCTTAGGAAAGCGTTGCTAAAGGCAGGCTTCTCGCATACCGGGCGTGAAGTCATGTATGATGGCATCACCGGCGAGAAACTGGAGGCGGATATCTTCGTCGGCATTGTTTATTATCAAAAACTGTATCACATGGTTTCCTCGAAAATACATGCGAGGTCGAGAGGACCTGTCCAGATACTTACAAGGCAGCCCACCGAAGGACGAGCTCGTGAGGGCGGTCTGCGTTTCGGCGAGATGGAGCGGGACGTCCTCATCGGGCATGGAGCGGCGATGGCGCTCAAAGATAGGCTTCTTGACGAATCTGATAAGGTAATAGAGCTCGTCTGCGGTAACTGCGGTATGATTGCATCGCTTAGCAAGACGGGGGATGTTTATTGTCCAAGCTGCGGCTCCGATACTGATATTTACCCCGTGGAGATGAGCTACGCCTTCAAACTCCTGCTCGACGAGATGAAAGCGATGTGCATAGCGCCAAGGCTTGGGCTGGAGGACGCCATATAACGAGGTGAAACGATGCCGCCGAAGAGGATAAAACTGATAAAGTTCGGGTTGCTGTCGCCGAAGGAAATAAGGAAGATGAGCGTGACGAAGATCATAACGCCAGATACCTACGACGAGGACGGCTTCCCAATAGATATGGGGTTAATGGACCAGCGGCTTGGCGTCATCGACCCGGGGCTGAGATGCAAGACGTGTGGCGGGAAGATGGGCGAGTGCCCCGGGCATTTCGGGCATATTGAGCTTGCGGCTCCCGTTATTCACATCGGCTATGCGAAACAAATCGCCAAAATCTTACGCTCCACCTGCCGGAGTTGCGGGCGTGTTCTTCTTACCGAGGCGAGGAAGAAGGAGTTTTTAGAGGAACTTGAGAAGAACAAGGACAACGTTGATAGAGTGGTCAAGGCGGTCATCAAAGAGGCTTCGAAGGCGTCGGAGTGCCCTTATTGCGGCGAGAAGCAGCGGGATATAAAGTTCGAAAAGCCTCTGACATTCTTAGAGAAGGATGAAAGCGGCGAGGAACACAAACTCATGCCGACAAACATTCGAGAACGCCTTGAAAGAATCCCGGACGACGACGTTCGTGTTTTCGGAATGGACCCTAAGAACGCAAGACCGGAATGGATGGTCCTGACCGTGCTGCCAGTGCCTCCTGTTACCGTGCGCCCTTCAATCACCCTCGAAAGCGGGCAGCGCAGCGAAGACGACCTCACGCATAAACTCGTCGACATCATCAGAATTAACCAGCGCTTCATGGAGAACAGGGACGCTGGGGCGCCGCAGCTCATCATCGAAGACCTTTGGGAGCTGCTTCAGTATCACGTCGCCACATACTTCGACAACGAGGTTTCGGGGCTGCCCGCCGCCAGACACCGCAGCGGTCGCCCGCTGAAGACCCTCGCTCAAAGGATGAAAGGCAAGGAAGGTAGGTTCCGTGGCTCGCTCTCCGGAAAGCGTGTGAATTTCTCAGCTCGCACTGTCATCTCTCCAGACCCTAACATCAGCATCACCGAAGTCGGTGTTCCCGAGGCGATTGCTAAGGAGCTTACGATTACCGTGACGGCGACGCCCCGCAACATCGAGGAGCTGCGGGAAATCGTGCGCCGTGGACCGAGGCACCCCGGCGCCAATTACGTGCGCAGACTCGACGGGCGGCGTGTCAAAATCACAGAGCGCAACTGCGAGGAGCTCGCAAATCAGCTCGAGCTCGGCTGGAAGGTCGACCGCCACCTGCGAGACGGCGACATCGTCCTCTTCAACCGCCAACCCTCCCTGCATCGAATGAGCATCATGGCACACCGGGTTAAAGTCATGCCCGGTAAGACCTTTAGGCTCAACCCGGCGGTCTGTCCGCCCTATAACGCGGACTATGATGGCGACGAAATGAATTTACACGTCCTGCAGACAGAAGAGGCGAGAGCGGAGGCAAAGATTCTGATGGAAGTGCCGAACCAGATAATCTCAGTGCGTTTCGGCGGTCCGATAATCGGCGGCATCCATGAGCACGTCTCAGGCTTGTTCCTCCTCACGAACGGTGAGAAGCTATTCACAAAGGAGCAGGCGGTAGAGATTCTGAGAAAGACCGATGTGCGTGCGTTGCCCGAGCCTGCAGGCTTTTTCGAAAGTGATGACAAAATGCCGTATTGGACCGGAAAACAGCTCTTCAGCCTCATACTGCCGAGAGATTTGAATATGGAGTTCCACGCAGAGATATGCGAGAAATGCTACAAGAGAGGAGAGCCATGCTTAAAAGAGAAGTGTCCAAGAGATGCTTACGTGGTGATAAGGGAGGGGGAGCTGGTATGCGGCACCATAGACGAAGCTGCGGTCGGCGCATTTAAAGGCAAAATCATAGACAAGATCTTCAGGAAATATGGGGCGGAGGAGGCTCGCAGGTTCATAGATGAGGCGACACGCCTTGCAATCCAATACATAACAAAGACCGGCTTTAGCTTCGGAATAAGCGATGAAGACATTCCGAAGGAAGCTGAAGACCAGATAATGGGGGAGATACTGACGCAGGCAGAAAGAAGGGTCAACGAGCTGATACGGGCATACCTCGATGGGGAACTCGTGGCGTTGCCGGGGCGCACGCTTGAGGAGACGCTCGAATTAATGATAATGCAAGAGCTTGCTCGTGCGAGAGATTCCGCCGGTGAGATTGCAGGCGAATATCTCGGCTTGGAGAACCCGGGCGTCGTGATGGCGAGGTCTGGCGCTCGGGGTTCGATGCTGAACCTCACGCAAATGGCAGCCTGCGTCGGGCAGCAGTCCGTCCGTGGCGAGCGCATAAACCGTGGTTATCTTGGCAGGACGCTCCCACACTTCAAACGTGGCGACCTCAGTGCCGAGGCGCACGGCTTCGTCCGCTCTTCGTTCAAGAAGGGACTTTCGCCTGTGGAGTTCTTCTTCCACGCCGTCGGCGGGCGTGAGGGGCTCGTGGACACGGCTGTCAGAACGTCGCAAAGTGGATATTTCCAGAGACGCCTCATAAATGCGCTGCAAGACCTCGAAGTCCGTTACGACGGGACCGTTCGGGACACGAGGGACGTTGTCGTGCAATTCTTATACGGCGAAGATGGCGTTGACCCCTCGAAGAGTGAGTTCGGCAGGGTTGTGGATGTTGAGGAGCTTGTGCAAGATGCTTTGAAGGAGGCGCTGGGCGAGAGCGCAAAGGTAAAAGAGGCGACAGGCGAGGGAGGGGTGAGATTATGAGCGTAGCGAACTTAACGGAGCTCGAAAAGAACATAATAAAGGAGCTTTCAGAGAAGTTTGAGATCAAGGAGTTCGACGTTGAGGCTTTCGGAAACTTGTTTAAAAGCTTGAGCGAGGAGTTTGGTGTCGAAACTCTGGACGAGAAGGAACTTAAAAAGATTCTGATGACGCTGAAGGCTAAGGAGGGTGAGCTCACTGAGGAAGAAAAGGAGTGGGAAATCAGTGCGCTTCCAGTGCCTGAGAGCATCAAAGAGGAGCTTCTGAGAAGATTACGGGGCATAAAGCTGGATAGGCAGCTCTTTGCTAAGATTTTGAATACCGTTGTGGAAAAATACGAGACGGCAAAAGTAGAACCATGCGAAGCCGTGGGCATAGTCGCCGCGCAGTCCATAGGTGAGCCCGGCACGCAAATGTCCCTGCCCTACGGCGAGCGGATTATAGTAAAGGAGGGTGAGGAAATAAAACCCGTAGAGATAGGAGCGCTTGTAGATCGCTGCATTTCAAAATACGGCTGTTTAAAGTTTGGTGGCAGTGATGCCGAGGTTTGTGAGCTGCCTCTCGACGTGAACATCCTCGTTCCGAGCTTAGACGCCAACGGGAAAATCCGCTGGAAGAGAGTTCTGGCATGCATAAGGCACAAAGCCCCCCAACGGCTGTTAAAGGTGAGAACGGCGTCCGGCAGGGAGATAATCGCCACTGATTACCACTCCTTCGTAATCAAAGAAGAAAACAAAATTGTCCCAGTAAGGGGAAGCGAGCTCAGACTCGGGGACAGGATTCCCGTAGTGAAATTCTTGCCCGTGAGCAGTATTGAGACCTTGAATTTTGAGGGTCGCAAGGTTAAGCTTGACTACGATTTGGGGCGCGCCTTAGGAGCATACTTCAGCAGCGGCAATGCAACGGCAGCAGCGCCCAAGCTTGATTGGGAGTCTAAGATGCTGCAAAGACTTACAGGCAGGAACAGATTGCCAAATTTTGTGTATAACGCAAATGAAGAATTTGTAAGAGGCTTGTTGCATGAGTATTTTGATGTGAGCGGCGAGGTTGAGCTGCGTTTGCGCTCAAAGGAGCTGGCGGACGGATTTGCACTACTCCTCACGAGGTTTGGGATTTTCTCCACGAAGAGGCGTGAGGGTAGTCAGTATGTATTGAGGATTCCAGAAGCGGCAGACGGCGGCAACAACGACGACGGGGACGCAGAGGACGTTGTCTGGGATGAAATAGTGGAGCTTTGCGAGGTTAAGTGTGGCGACGAGCACGTTTACGATGTCTCAGTCGAGGGTTTCGAGACGTTCATGACGTTTGAGGGCATAATCACGCACAACACGATGCGGACGTTCCACTATGCGGGGGTCGGAGCGATATATGTGACGCTGGGCTTGCCGCGCATTATAGAAATCGTGGATGCGAGGAAAAACCCCTCAACGCCGGTGATGACGGTCTATCTTGAGGACAAATACGCGCACGACAAGAATAAGGCGGAGGGGCTCGCCATGGAGATTGAGGAGACGAGAGTCTCGCACATAGCAGAGGTTAGGGCTGACGTGGACAGGATGCTCGTCGTTGTGCGGCTGAAGGAAGAGATGCTTGAAAAGAAGCGGATAACCGTGGAAGATGCGATTGCAAAGATTGAGGAAGGACTTTCAAAGAAGGGGTTTGGATTAGAATTTATTGAGGAAGAGAAGTGCATATTGGTGCATTTGGGTGAGAAATCGTATCGCAAGCTCCTGCGGCTCGAAGAAGAAATAGCAAACATCCTCGTCAAAGGTATAGAGGGCATAAAAAGGGTCATCATACGGATGGATGAAAAGAGTCGGGAATACGTGCTTTATACCGAGGGGTCCGCCCTGAAGAAGGTCATGCAGATTGAAGGTATCGACTACCGGAGGACGACGACGAACAACGTCCATGAAATAGCTGAAGTCCTCGGCATAGAGGCTGCACGCAACGCAATAATCGAAGAGATGATAAACACGCTTGAGGAACAAGGGTTGAACGTGGACGTGCGGCACATCATGCTCGTTGCGGACATGATGACCGTGGACGGCGAGATCAAGCAGATAGGACGGCACGGCGTCGCTGGCGAGAAGGCATCCGTGCTCTCAAGGGCAGCGTTCGAGGTCACGGTAAACCATCTGCTCGACGCTGCGATGTATGGGTATGTTGATGAGCTCCGTGGCGTCACCGAAAACGTAATCGTCGGGCAGCCGATAAGGCTTGGGACCGGCGATGTGGAGCTTGTTGCGAAAAGGTTTGACCAATTGATGAAGGAGCTGAAAAAAGCTAAGGCGTAAGGGGAGAGAGCATGCTTGATGTGAACAGGGAGTTGCAGATTGCAATACGGACGGGGACCGTGCTCATGGGGACGAAACAGACGCTGAAGGCGCTGGAAAGCGGGAAAGGGAAGCTCGTGATATATGCGGCGAACTGCCCCGTAGAAGTAAAAGAGAAAATGAAAGCTTTTCAAGAAATCGCTTATGAATATCCCGGGACGAACATGGAGCTCGGACGGGCGTGCGGCAAGCCTTTCTCAGTAGCGGCACTCTGTGTCATCGATAGCGGGGAGTCTGAAATCCTACATTTGAAACGTGAAAGCGAGTAAGTCCCGCTCCTGCGATTCCATGGCTGCAAAAGCTTTATAAATAATAAATGAGGAGAAGGAGGCAGAGGACGGTGAGTGGGGGCAGGGAAGGTGCGTATGCATGAATTTAAGGCTTGATACTGACAAAATAAGATATATAAGCCTATTTGAGAGCCTGACTGGTGCTACCGTTAAAGACTGTGTCATCGACGAGGATGGCAACAAGCTGATAATGGTGGTCAAGCAAGGGCACATGGGACTCGCCATCGGGCGGCGGGGGTGCAATATCAACAAGGTGAGACGCCTCTTAGGCAAAGAGATAGAGGTCGTCGAGCATTCTCCTGACGTTCGTGAGTTTCTCGAAAATCTCCTTCGTCCGATTTGTGTGAAGAACGTGCAGATTTTCGACAGGAACAACAAGAAATGGGCTTACGTCGAGGTGCTGGCGAGGGACAAAGCCATCGCCATCGGGAAGAACGGGCGAAATATCCGGAAGATAAAGCTTTTAATGCAGCGGAACTTAGGAATTGATAACGTGATAATAAAGTGAGGGGAATGAGCTACGGGCTATATGCGGTAAGGAAGCTGAAAAAGGACCGGAGGAGGTGGAAGAAGAAGGACAAGGACTACGTGCGGCGCCTGTTCCGCCTGAAGCAGAAGCACGACCCCCTCGAAGGCTCGCACATGGCGAGGGGTATCGTCCTTGAAAAAGTGGGTATTGAGGCAAAACAGCCATGCTCCGGCATACGGAAATGCGTCCGCGTCCAGCTCATCAAGAACGGCAAGCAGATTACAGCCTTCGCCCCCGGCGACGGCGCCATCAAGTTCATCGACGAGCACGACGAGGTTCTCGTGGAGGGCATCGGCGGACGTAAAGGACGTTCGATGGGAGACATCCCCGGCGTCCGCTACCGAGTAATTGCGGTGAACGACGTTTCGCTGAAAGAATTGGTCAAGGGTAAGAAGGAGAAACCGATAAGGTGAGACTGAGGAGAGAGGCGAACTGGACTGGGCTGAAATTTGAACTGGGGAGCCGCAATGCCGCAGAATTTGATATTTAGGAAGTGGGACCCCACAGAGGTTGATATTAAGGACATAGCGCTGCACCGCTACATCGCTCTGGAGCCGAAGTCCGCACTCCATACCGGCGGACGTCACGCAAAGAAGCCGTTTGCGAAGGCGGAGGTCTGCATCGTCGAGCGGCTGATAAACAAGATGATGCGCTCTGGGAAGAACACGGGCAAGAAGCTCAAAGCTTACAACATCGTCAAAGACGCCTTCGACATCATCTACGAGCGGACAAAAGAAAACCCCCTACAATTGCTTGTGGATGCCATCATGAACGCAGGACCAAGGGAAGAGACCGTCCGCCTCAAATATGGCGGCATTGCAGTCCCGAAAGCGGTTGACACGTCAACGCAGCGTCGAGTCGACCAAGCTCTGATGTTCATAGCCAAAGGCGCGCAGAGAGCAGCATTCAAGAGTGGGCGCAGCATAGAGGAGTGCCTCGCAGAAGAAATAATTTCGGCAGCGAAAAACAGAAAGTGCTTCTCCATAAGTCAGAAGGAAGAGAAAGAACGAATAGCAAAGGGCGCCAGGTAACTCTTGACCATCTCGAGCGAGCCCGAAACCGCTAAGGGGCTAAGTGGCGGAGAATGTTGCCTACAAGGGATGCCTTTTCTCATCATTAGAGGTTTTAAATAATTAAAGATTAAATACTGCTTGGTGGTGGGAATGGCGCATGATGCCATCATACTGCTCGCTGTTGAGACCTTTGTGGGCAGGGAGATGGAGGTTGCAGAGGAGCTTGTGAGAGCGAAGGAGGCATCTGAGGTTTATCTCGTAACTGGTGACTTCGATATCCTCGTAAAAATCGAAGTCGAGCGTGTGGATGACGCTTTAGATTTTGTGATGAATAAAGTGCGGAAGATGGATGGCGTCCTGAGGACGAGGACTGTGTTTACTAAACGGCTGAAGTGAGGGGGTAGGAATGAGTTGCCCGAGATGTGGGAAGGATGACACTGTTGTAGCGCTCGGACTTAGGGATTTGGAAGTCGAGCGGACAAGAAAGGAAAGGGTGAGCGTGAAGAAGTGCGGATTAGCAGCAATTTACGCTCACGGCATTTGGGTCCCAGACTCAAGTCCTTTGGACGGGGTGGTCTACAGTAGCTCTGCTCTCAGCACGAGAACCCTGTTGTTTTCTCACGAGCGCTTAGACTGGAGGAATTCGCACAACGTAACCGGCTTCTCAACTCTCACTAATTAAATATCCTGGTCTTAAAGAGCCGCTGGGGGGATTTGAACCCCCGACCTGCTGATTACGAGTCAGCCGCTCTTCCGGGCTAAGCTACAGCGGCTTTATTACTAATTACGTTGCCATTTAAAAAATTTGTTAGAAGTAATCAGCGGCGTTTTCGAGGGCTTTAGCTAGCAGCTCCGCACACCTATCGAGGTCTTTTAGGCTCAAAACTTCGACAGGGGAGTGGATGTAACGAGCGGGCACGCTCACGACGCCCGCAGGCACGCCGCTCCGCGTCAGGAAAATTGCGGTGGCGTCGGTCGTGCCGCCCTCAGAGACGCTCAGTTGGTACTCAATTTTGTGTTTTTCTGCCGTTTCGGTGAGCCAGCGGAGCACGAGCGGTGGCGTTATTATGCCGCGACCGGCGGCGTCCGAGACTGTGATTACAGGACCTTTGTCGAGCTCTATAGCAGCGTCTTTCTTCTCGACGCCGAGCTGTCTCGCAACCGCAATTTCGGTGGCGACGGCGACGTCAGGATTCAGCTCGAACGCTGACGTCCGGGCGCCCTTCAGTCCGACTTCCTCCTGAACAGTCGCAACTGCGTGAATCGTGCACTTCGCATCCGTTCGCCTTAATGCTTCAATCATCATCGTAACGCCCGCTCTGTTGTCAAGCGCCTTTCCAGTCACCCTCCCGTTCACGAGCGTTGTCAGCTCCCTGTCAAGCGTCACAGGCGTGCCGGACATGATTCCCATGTCCTCGACTTCTTTGCGGCTGCTTGCGCCGACGTCGATAAACATATCCTTAGCCTCCACAGCCTTCTTTCGCTCCTCCTCTTTCATGAGGTGCGGGGGCTTCGAGCCGACGACGCCGACGATTTTGCCTTTGCGTCCGTGGAGGACGACCCGCTGGCTCAGGAGAGTCTGGTCGAACCAGCCGCCAATTTTTGTGAACCTGATGAAGCCGTCGTCCTCGATATACTTGACCATCAGTCCAATTTCGTCCATATGCGCTGCAAGCATCACGGATGGCGGGCTGCCGTGCTTCGTCGCCACGAGATTTCCAAGTTTGTCCACTTTTATCTCGTCAACGTAATCTTCAAGCTCCTCAGCCACGATCTGTCGAACCTCGTCTTCATAGCCCGCAATGCCATGGGCGTCCGATAACCTCGTCAATAGGGCCTTTAGCTCTTCCATCTCAACCAACCCTCGATGTTGTTTCAATCTCCCTTCTATTTATCTTTCTGTTATTACACGCTCATTCTGCGCATGTTTTGCAAAGCGGCAGGGATAACTGGGAAGACGCTTACGTGCCTTCCCAGCAGGCATCTCTTAGTATGAGGCAGAGGGGGAGGAAAAGTTTAAATATAAGTTCAAAGCTACTTCCAGTAGGCTGGGACGCATGCTCCAGCAAGCTACCTTGGCGGTGGGCAGGCTGAGCATGATGAGCGTAACCTGCCCACGACGTCGAAGCCGCTGAGGAGCTGGAGCCGCCGGTCGGCGGTGAGACGATAACAGAAAGCGGGTGGGAACATGCCGGAGGACAACGTGATATACGTAGGTAACAAACCTGTGATGAGCTACGTGTTGGCGGTCGTGACGCAGTTCAACAACGGCAGCGAGGAAGTGGTGATAAAAGCCCGAGGACGTTCTATTTCGAGGGCTGTGGATACCGCAGAGGTCGTGCGCAACAAGTTTATGCCGAACGCTGAGGTAAGAGACATAAAAATAAGCACCGAAGAAATCGAAGGAGAAGGAGGACAAAAAGCGAACGTCTCCTCGATAGAAATCGTGCTGGGCATAAAGAAATAGTTTTTTATTTTATTCCCTTTTTTGATTTTCAGGGCTGTAATTTTATCTGTTAGCATTATGCACTATTTGTGATGACTGGTAGTGGGTTGCGATTTGTTAGCAAGGATGTTAGCGCTTTTAAGAAGCGGCACATAATTTCGATGCGGGATTTCACTAGAGAGGAAATTGATTTCATTTTGGAGGTTGCAGAACGTCTCGAACACTATGCAAGAGGGGAGCGCCGCAGCGACGCTCTCGCCGGCAAGCTCCTCGCAAACCTGTTTTTCGAGCCGTCAACACGAACCCGCATGTCGTTCGAGACCGCCATGAAGCGGCTCGGCGGCGACGTTCTGAACATGAGCGGCGTCGAAGCTTCCTCGATAGCGAAAGGCGAGAACCTTGCCGACACCATTCGTGTCATCAGCAAATATTGCGACGTCATCGTGCTGCGGCACCCGAAGGAGGGCGCCTCGAGGCTTGCCGCTGAATTCTCGGAAGTTCCGGTGGTGAATGCAGGAGACGGCGCCGGGCAGCACCCCACACAGACGCTTCTCGACCTTTACACGATGAAGAAAGAGTTAGGGCGGCTTGAGGGTCTTAAAGTCGCACTCGTCGGCGACCTCAAATACGGGCGGACCGTGCACTCCTTGGCTTACGCGCTCTCGCTCTACGGCGCCGAAATTTATCTCGTGTCGCCGGAGTTGCTAAAAATGCCGCAGGAGATAAAGGAGGACTTGCGTGGCGCTGAAATTTACGAGACTTCAGACATAAAGGAAGTAATAAGCGATGTCGACGTTTTGTATGTTACGAGAATCCAGCGTGAACGCTTCCCAGACCCCACCGAGTATATGAAGGTCGCAGGCTCTTACCGCATAATTCCCGACATGCTGAAAGAGAACGAACGATTAATAGTCATGCACCCCCTGCCCAGAGTGGATGAAATTGCCCCCGAAATCGACAAGACGAAATACGCAAGATACTTCGAGCAGGCGTTCTACGGCGTCCCCGTGCGGATGGCAATTCTCGTAACGCTCCTCGGAGCTGAAGTGTAAGCTGTAACGAGCTGCAGCAAAGTTCCCTAAGCATCACCAGACGGCGTTGTGCGTTAGCTTGAAATGCTCAGCGCCTAAAGGAAGCTTATGAAACGCGGGATAACCGGGTTGTTAGATGCGTTTAGGGAGAGTCTCAAGGATGTAAAAGAAGACGCAAAGGTGGTTTTTACGGGCACGGTCGGCGTCTGCACGCCGTTTGCCGAACTTCTCGCATACGCCGTCCGCAACAGAAATTTCAAGATGGTTTACGTGCCGAACGCTGACGTTAACGAGGCAAGGAGTATGAAGCTTGTCGAGAACGTCGGCTATTGCGTCATGGACGAGCCTGCTGACCCGAAGAATGCAGATGCAGTCGTCGTGCTTGGCGGGCTGGCGATGCCGAAGTATCCGTGCGACGCCGACGACGTTCTTAAATTCCTAAAAGAGGTCTGCAAGCCGTCGGCGAGGGTCATCGGCTTCTGCTTCATGAACATCTTCGAACGGCAGAACTGGCTCTCAAAAATAAAGTTCGACGCCGTCATAAACGGTGTAATTGACGTTGCGAGCGGCGGCTATCCTTAACCGCACGCCTCGACTAAGGGCTCACTACTGTTCCAAGAACTTTCTCGCCGCGTAAGAATTTCAAAACGTTACCCTCCTTTTCAGCATTAAAAATAAGAGAGGGCACGCTGTGCGCCGTCGCCAGCCCCAAGAGCCTCTCGACCTTCGACAGCATGCGTCCCGTGACGTCGTGCTCTTCCGCCGCCGCCGTCGCCACCGACTCCGACAACAGAAAACGCTCGAACTCCTCAATTTCGGGGCGTAATGCCTCAAAATTTGAGGGCGTTATTTCACGGAGCATATAAATTTTGGAATCTTGCTTTGCGAAGACGCCGTCTTCTCGCACGCCTGCCCCCGCTTTTGATGCTTTGAAAGCGGCGGAGACGTGCACGAGAATTTCGTCGCCAGAGAGTATGGAGAAGCCGCGAAGCTCGTCTAAGCAGATGTCGCCGTGCAGCACCGGGATCACACGCTTCGTCAAAGCAAGACGGACGGGCTCAAGGCTCATCGTCCTCAGAACGCCGCCACGCATCACTGCACAGCTCATCGGGTGCACAGGCACGACTTCAAGACCGACATCGCTTAAAGCTTCGAGGAACATGCCGTTCAGCCTTTTGACGGCGGCATGCGTTTTTAAAGCGTCACGAACGTCCTTGCTCTCGAAATACTTCTTTGCCTGTGGGTGTCCGAAGGAACCGGCGCCGTGTATTAAGACCAGTTTTGAAACGCCACTTCTTTTTACCTCTTCAGAAATCCGCCGCATCTGGTCGGGTTTGGGAGTCTCCTCTTTGCTTTTATTGGTAATGACGCTGCCGCCGATTTTGAGGACACGCAACTCACTCATTTTCAAGTTAAGGACCAACGAGCCTCTCCACAAGCCAAGTGGCATCAAACTTCTGGAGGTCGTCGTAGCCTTGTCCAGTGCCGACGAAGATTATTGGTTTGCCAGTAACATGGGCTATTGAGATGGCGGCACCCCCCTTAGGGTCGGCATCGAGCTTTGTTAATATGGAAGCGTCAATCCCGACGGCGTCGTTGAAGCGAGTCGCCCGCTCGACGGCGTCATTGCCCGCGACAGCTTCGTCAACGAAGATTTTTAGGTGTGGTGAGTTCACTCGGCAGATTTTGCGGAGCTGCTCCATCAGGTTAATGTTCGTGTGCATCCTGCCGGCAGTGTCCGCAAGAACAACATCGCGGCGGTGCGCCCTTGCATATTCGACGGCGTCGTAAACGACGGCGGCGGGATCTGCGCCGTATTGGTGTTTTATGAGTTTCACGCCGAGGTTCCTTGCGTGCGTTTCGAGCTGCTCGGCAGCGCCCGCTCTAAAAGTATCGGCACAGGCGAGCACGACAGAATATCCATTGTCAAGGAGGCGTTTTGCGAGTTTTGCGATCGTGGTAGTTTTACCTGTACCGTTCACGCCGACAAAGACTATGCGAACGGGCTTCTCGCAATGCTTGACGAACTCGTCGAAGTCGAACTCACACGGAAAGAGCGAGCGCAGCAACGCCTCCCGCAAAGCCTCCATGACGACATCTTCAGTGCGCCGTAGCAACTTCTTCCGCCGCCCCACAAGCTCGTTTTTTACAGCCTCAATGATGCTCTCAGCCACGGGCAACGCCACGTCGCTCTCGAGCAGTGCGAGCTCCAACTCCTCCAGCGGCTCTTCTAAGTCTTTACTGTCGAGGATTACTTCGCCTTCAGTGATGACTGTTTTGACCTCCTGCACCTTCTCCCCAACGCTCTTCGTAAACGCCTTGAACTTCTGCCTCAGCCGCTCGAACATCTGAACCACGTCGCCGTGCGTATTGTTATCCTTGTCTCGCCTGCTCCTGCCTTGCGAGTATTTCTTGGAGCCGTGCCTGCACCTTTTGCGCCTCCTGCTCCAACCTCTGTAGCAGTTCTGTTATTTCAGCCCGCCGCTTATCCAACTCGTCCCTTCGCTCCTTCAAGCTCTCAATGGCGCTGTCGGGGTCCTTTTCGGCGCTCACACCCGCCCCCAAATTTATTATTACCTTTTCAGGAGTGCTCAGCGTCGCATACACCGAAGCGCCAGCGCCGACGGACACAAGCAGCTCATCGCCCGCCTTCAATTTCTTCAGGTATTTTATGGTCTCCATAGCCCTCTCATACTCGGCTACCGATTGCTGAACAAGGACGAGCTCCTGCGTCAGGGCGTCCGCTTGCGTCTGGTATTGTCGAAGCCGCATCATTAACGCCTGCGCCTCTTGCGCCTCCGCACGCTCATTCCTCCCAGCACGCTCTTCCATCTTTTACCACCCCTGAACTAATTGATTTTCTTTATATTGGAACTTAATGGCAAGAAGCCCCCTCCCCTTCACCGAACAACATACCGCCTAACGGTCCCCATCCAGCAGACTTATAAATTCTGGCGGGATGAAGTCCGCGACGTAAACACGGTCGGTCGCCTTTTCTATCCGAACGCCCTCCGCCAGCGCTGCCTTCGCATCTATTCTCAAAACGACAGGTCTGTCCGTCCTTCTCTTTCCGACTTCGATGGCGTCCTCGACGCTCGCCGACAGGTGCACTTTACGCCGGCCCACGGGCTTCAATCCCTCTCGCAGAATCTCAGCGGCAGCATCTTCGGTCGTGCCGTGGTAGAGTGTGGCGACGTCCGCCGCTGGGAGCTTTATTTGAACGTCTATCGAGTGTCCATATCTCGCCCGTATCATCCCATCCCTAAGCTCGTAACGCCCTTTGGGGTCGTTTTCCACGACCTCAACTATAAGCTCTTCATTCGCATAAGGGACCCTCTTGCGCAAATCTTTTAAAAGCGCTTTTAAGCTCATGAAGCCGTCTTTCCGCATTTTCGGCGACGGCTTGTGCCTTAGGATATAACTTATCGCCTTGCTTATCTTTATTTTGGTCTCAAGCTCCATAAGTGGTCTTATTTTTAAAATTCTACTGTTGTCAATGCGTTTCCAATCTATACCCACCGGTCTTTTCCTCGGCTTTTCTATCTTGATCATTTGGGAAGGCGTGACAATGAAGTTCACGGCAACGTCGTTTTTGTCATGAGGCAGTTCGTCAAAGACTTGTGAGTCGTGGACGACGGCAATGATGGGCGTGGTCTCGCCGACACTTCCTATTTCCTTAAGGATTGCGTATTCGAGGTCGAAGAAGCCGGTGCCCTTGCCGATGCGGCACCCATCACCCCGGCTCACGGCAACGGCGCCAGTGACCATCAAATCAACCTTTCCGATATCCTCAAGCGAAGTTTTCAGCCGCCTACCGTATTTAAAGACCTCCTTGCTGCGGACAGCTAAGCGCCACACCTTTTCGTCGACGGCGGTGGGATCGAGCTCGTAAAAGCCTTCGGCAAGCGCAGGCGTTGCCATTATGACCACCTTTCCGTCTTTCAGAGCGTTAAGTCTAACATGGTATTGAGCGGCGTCCGGAGGCACGAATATCCTCGCAGCGTCTTTATAAACGTCAAGTGTCCGCAAGAGGGAGGCAGCGGCTTCCTGCCCGGGGAACGGGGGAATTTTGTTAAAAGGGCGGGCGACGTCCAACTCGAGCATTCTCCCCCACACCTCCGCCCTCACTTGCTTCTTGCTCTTAAATGCTGCCATAATACCACCGGCAAGCTCTCTGCTCAAATTAGCATTGCCCTTGATATAAGGCTTGCGTGCTGCGAGGAGCGGAGCGCCGCAACGCAGCTTAATGGCTGGTTCGAGCTTTACACACTTTTTCAGGCGTCAGCAATGTATGATGCCTGATTTCGACCGATAATTTTATATATGCTCAAATCATAAAGTTGCTGCGATTACCGACAAGCCGGCGCTGAGCCGAAGCACGCAGTCGGCATCGCAAGCAATCCCGGAAGCGTTTGCGGACGGGATAGAGGGTGTGGGTTGCACCCGGTGCGATGGACGAAAGATGACATCGCACGAAGCATTTTGAGTTTTTCGGCTCAAAATGTATAACCTGGCTCTGTTTTCATATCTCGTCCTTAGTCACAAGGAATCTTTTTTCACTCGTGGATGCCACTCGTAGCCGCAGAATTCATATCTCGTCCTTAGTCACAAGGAATCTTGACTCTCACAATCGCCACAATGACGGTTCGGGAATCTTCACGCCAGCAATAACTCTTAGCGTATCTTCTCGTGTTCTTCCCCTGGCTCCCTCTCCGCCTCTTGGAAAACTCGCTCCCCTCTTCGCCTTCAAGAGGTTTTTATCCGCCTCACAGCCCGCAACTGACAAGTCACACTTTACTCAGCAGTTCGACGACACGCCGCCACGCCGCCCTCAGGGGGCGCCAGATTTTCTCCCGTTTTTCCTCGTCCAGTTCGTATTTCCGTAGCCAGAGCGCCGCAATTAGGAACACGAAAAATGCGGCGCCGAAGATTTTCCTCAACCCGCTTATTTCCACGTTGTGCAGAATTGCAAAGCTGTTACAAAAAAGAATGCCGAGCGAGAAGATGCATACTGTCGTGAGAACATGCCAGAGGGAGAGCTTCCGCTCTGCATAAACGCAAACAGCAAATATTAATAGCGGCATAACGTAAAAATCCAGCAGCGAAAGCCCGAAAAGGATGCTGCCGATGCCTGAAGCCAAAGACTTCTCGATGCAACTTTCCACGGCGGAAATGTGCTCAATGTAACCAGCTACGACCAATGTCTCGAAAGACATGCCGTCAAAATAATCATAATCATGCCAGTCCACATACCACTCCGCAATCTTGTCCTTAACGAGCAGAACGTCACCTTCGGAAACGCCGCTGTCACCTCTCACAACGACGAGCGTTCTCTCTCCAGAAACGCTATCTTCAAGCAGTAAAAGGAAGTAGTCGTTCCCACCGTCAGTTGGCAGTATCTCAGAAATTTCGTGCGGAGAGAGCTTCTTAACGGCTACTACGACGCCCGCATCCCCAAGTCCCTCATGAACGGCGTAAGGCAGTAGCAACGCAACGTATGCGACTAACAGTACCAGCAGCATTGCTCTCGCTCTCATTCTCCCCTCCTCTGCACGAAATAAATTCCAACGAGCAATATAATCGTAATTATCAAAAATGCAACCACGTAACTGAGTGGGATGGGCGAAGCTTTTTCCAGAACGCTCACCTCATAAATCCTCGTGTAGTTATATTCCTTGCCGAACCGGTCGCTGTAATAAACATTTATCTTAAGGGCATACCGACCGACCCTCGCATCGTCGGCGACGTAAATGCCGAATGCCGCCGTTTCTGAGGCGTCAGGCGGAATCTCGCCGATGAAGTAATAAGACTCCGAGAGAAGTCCAACGCTCGAAACTTCGACTCTCACGTCCTCAGCGTCCTCAGAGCCTACATTCGTCAGTTTTAGTAAAAATATGCCCTCGCTCCCCTGCTGCAGGGTGCTCGGCTCCAGCGTTATTTCTTGGATATAGATCGAAGGCTCACCACGCACAAGAACGCCCACCTTTTTTCTCTCTACGTTGTTCCTGCTCGTCTCGTCCTCGTAACGGAGCGTAAGCTCGAAGACATGCTGCGAGGTCTTTGCGTCTGCAGCGACGCTGAAGTTGAACTCCACAAACGCCTCCTCCCCGCTCTTGAGCACGCCTAAGTATTCCTCGACGTCGCCGCCAACGGGCATAAACGGCTCCTTTACCGAAATATTCGCACGCAAGTTCCTTGCATCCGAAATTCCAACGTTCCTCAGCCGTATCCTTAGGGAAAAAGTCTCCCCGGGCTCTACAACCTCTGGAACTGTTTCCACGCTCAAAACCTCAAGCTCCGCCTTTTTAAGCGAGCCTGTGACTCTTAACGAGAAATAAATGATTTCGCTATACAGCTCGCCCTCTGCACCCCACTCGTCGTTCCAAAAAACCTTCAGCGGGATGTAATAAACGCCAACGTCAGCCCCCTTGTCCACGTAGACTTCATAGGTCACAGAAGCTTCCTTGCCGCCGGCGACGGTGCCTATCTCTTTGCGGGTTGCCCCCACGATTTTTATCGGCGACTCAACGGCGGCTACGACCTCGACCGCAACGTGGTAGACCTCAGTGGTGCCAAGGTTGCGAATTGAGATCTCCACCCCCCTCTGCTCCCCCGGAGATAGCCCCTTCGGCGAGACTTGAGAGACGCAAAACTTGGAAACCTCGGCAGCCAATGGCGACGTAACGAAAGACAAAAGCAAAAAAGCAACGACCGCAAGAGGCGCACTGCTGAGCAAAGTCGCCTTGCTGCTCCACGCCGCTCGCCGCTCCATAAAATCACCGCTTTAGGTTCAGTGGTCCCAAAGTTTTCACGGTCTCAGTAAACTCGCGCACGACGTTTGCGAACTTTTGCCCCTCAGAGGCGGAAATCCACTCCAAACGAAGGCGTTCCGCCTCAATGCCCAGCAGCTCCAAAGCTTTTTTTGTGCGTTTCACTCGCTCTTCAGCCTTTAAATTTCCTGTCTGGTAATGGCAGTCGCCGATGTGGCAGCCGGCGACGAGGACGCCGTCCGCCCCGTTTTTAAACGATTCGAGGATGAACGACGGCTCCACCCTCCCCGAACACATCACCCTGATGATGCGGACGTTCGTCGGATACTGGAAGCGGGAGACGCCTGCGAGGTCGGCGCCTGCATAGGAACACCAGTTGCAGCAAAAAGCTACTATCTTCGGCTCGAACATATTTCCTCATCAATATTTTCCCTGATATTTTTAATATTGCATGTATGGCAGGGTCAGCGGGAATGTTATAAATGCTTCGATGGCAGCAGCAACGGCGAGCAGCGGCACGACTACGGCAGCAAAAAATCTTAACCCCTCTAAAAGCTCTATTTTGAGCTTTTTCTTATCGTTTCTGCCGAGGGCGGCGTTCAGCGTTTCGTGCCCGAATTTTATGCCCACGGCGATACTTAGAATCATGGCTGGGACTTCAAGGACGCCGTGCGGCAGCACGCCGATGACGAAGGCCGCCCAGCCAAGCCGCTCCCTGACGACTGCTGCTAATATCCCCAAAAGTGCGCCGTTGGACGCTGCAAACAGTATTGGAACTATACCGAGAGCCACACCCAAGAGCATCGCAACCAAGCTCAGCAAGGTGTTATGGAAGAAAATGTAAAGAGCGATTTGGGGGCTGCTCATCTCCATAATCGGGCGGAAAGCCTCGCTTATGATATCAATGAGCGTAGAAGCGTTTTCAGGATACGTCATCGTGTAGAAGTAGCCAAACACTCCTGAGAGCAAGAACGTAAGAGCCGAGAGCGCGATGTGGAATTTTATCCCTCGCAAGTATCCCCGAATGTTGATCATCAAAACACGATTGTCATTTTTACTTTTATCAGGTGCGAATGGCGTAAAGGCGTTTACAAGAGGCAGCAAACAATTTTGCCCGCTCTTCAATTAAGGCGTTGCTTAAACATTGCCCCACATGCAACATTCAATATGAGACGAAATTTCCAAAAATTATTTATATACGCAATATTTTCACCCCATCACGGGCATAATTGGACAAAATAGCCTGTTCTACGGAGGAATGGTGCGTAATCGGCGGCTTGGCGGCGAACGCCTTCGTCACGACAAACACGGCGGCGGCTTCTGCGGCGCTCACATGGATGATTTTGAGCCGGCTTCGGGAGGGGGAGCCGAGCACTTTGGGAACGATAACAGGCGACATCGCAGGACTCGCCCCGCGCCGCAGGTTTCGTATCGCCTTTGCTGCGGCGATTGCAATAGGAATTGGTGCGGGCATCGTCTGCTATTTCGCAGTCCGAATGAAAAAGAACATGAACGCCCCCTTAGACGTTTGGGGCGTGCACGGCATAAGCGGGATGCTCGGCACGTTAGCTGTCGGGATTTTCGCAAGCGTCGCCGTGTTGTGAGGGGGATGGCGGAGTATCTCCCAGTTTACAAGAAGCTTAATTACATACTTTTATCCAATTTTTTGGCATAGGGGGGTGTGCACGTGGACGGCGGCGTGCTTGAAGGCGTGAGGGCGTTTCTGATAGACATGGACGGCACGCTCTACGTCGGGAAGAGTCCGGTGGAGGGCGCGAACGAGATTATTACCTTCCTGCGGGAGAGGGGATACAAGTTCAGAATCGTGACGAACGCAACAAGGAGGAGCCGCCACTCTCTTTGTGAAAGGCTTAAAGGTCTCGGCTTTGAAGTTTCTGAGGCTGAAATTTTCAGTGCGCCGCTTGCAACGGCTCGTTATGTGACGAACAAAGCCAAAGAGCTGGAGTATGAGCCCAAGTGTTTTTTACTCACCACAGGGGACGTTCACAAGGATTTTGAGGAGGTTGGCGTTATAATAACCGATAAAAGCCCAAAGTTTGTGGTCTTGGGCGATGCAGGCGACAACTTCACGTATGCAAGCCTTAACAAGGCGTTTCGTTTTGTTTTAGACGGTGCGGAGCTTGTCGCCATGGAAAAAGACAGATATTGGATGGGTTCTGACGGTTTAATGCTTGGGGCTGGGCCTTTCGTTGCCGCCGTCGAATACGCAGCGGGCGTAGAAGCTAAGCTCATTGGGAAGCCTTCCAGAAATTTCTTTGAGCTTGCGCTTCGAGACATGAGTGTGAAGGCTGAGGAAGCGGCTGTGATAGGCGATGACGTGGTGAGCGACGTTGCAGGCGGCAAGAAGCTCGGAATGAAGGGCATACTCGTGAAAACAGGGAAGTTCCGCAAGGAAGCTTTGGAGAAGGCTGAAGTGAAGCCTGACTTGATTTTAGATTCCGTGGCTGAGTTGCGAGGGTTTATTTAGGGCAGAATGCGCGCTCGTTTCTGGCATCAGTAGTGGTGTTAAGCAGAAAGTGAGAGAGACTTCCTCCCCTTTCGAAATGGGCTTCTGACTTTTCCTCTGCTATTTTACGCCAACATACCTTCGGCGCGCATTTTGCCCGAAGCTGCGGGAGGACTTCTACTTCACGAGAGAGCCTTGCTCTCATCGACTGCCTTCTCAACCGCCTCGCCGCCCCTCTACAGACGTCCATAGGCACTCCGCCCCACATACATACAAGAACAAAGAGCCGACAATTCCAGCTCTTAGCTTCTCCTTCCGGGAAGGAGATTTCCTGCCGATAAAGTTAAAGCAACTTCATCAAATTACAGACTCATCTAAAAGTTCTCAGCCATAAGCTATATGTCCGAATATATTCGGCGTGCGGCCAGAGGAGCGGCGTCGTCACATAGGCAAAACCGTCCTTCCACTTCGGGTGCTGCTTTATGCCGTTTATCATCACTAGTTTCTTGTCGGTAAGGATATTGGCATTCCGGTAGGTTTCGAGCCAGAGTTCGAAGCGCTCGATGGTTGAAATATGCTCAGGCAGCAAGTCCTCATAAGCAATTTCCACACACCACCCAATATATTGCTCTGCGGTATCTTCGTCGCCGATATTGATGAAATGTCTCGCCAACTGCAGCGTGAAGTGCGGCCACGGTCCGTAGCCGCCGTTGTTACGGTCCCAGTATTCTGGGTAGCGGTTCAGCCCGCCAAGCTCCTCGTCCCAGAGGGCACGGTGAATACGACGGGCGGTGCTTACGATTCTGAGGTCATCATCAGCAATAAGCCCAAAGTAGGCAGGCGAGTATTCCGCAACGTCGACGTCGGTAACGACTGAGACCAATGGGTCGTAGCCTAAGGGCTTGCTGTTCTGGTGTTTGATTCTGATATTTTTGATGAAGGAGCGGAGCCTTGAGCTCCAGAGGCGAGTGAAGATGGCGTTCTTGACTTTTTCGGCTTCTTTCTCCCACCTGCGGACGTCCTTGTCCAGCGCCTTTCCCATCTTGACAGCTGCAAATATTCCGGCGCAGCAAGCGGCATTCGCAAAAATCTCAAAGCCGTGCTCATATGCGGGATACTCATGGATGCTGTTGAGCGTGTGTATTAAATCTATCTCGTCATTCTTGTGCCGCAGTATATACTCGACAGCCCTCTCAATGACGTCCCAGAACTCGATGCATAACTCATCGTCTTTCGTTACCTCGTAATATTTGCCGAGCGTAAAGAGCACGAGCCCGTTGCCGTCGATTTGTAAGTCCTTGTAACTCGTGTCCACGCCATCGGTATCGTAGCGTTGCGAGAACTCCCCGCTCGGCTTTTGCGCATCTAAGATGAACACCAACGCCCGCCGCGCCTCCTTAAACATTCTTGCATCGAGGGCGCCAAGTGTGATGACAGAGTGATCACGAGTATAAATGTAAGGATATCTCGTGCCGGGCGGGCTTGCGTAGAAGCCCCCATTTTTATGCTGATTTTCCTTTATGACTGTGATGCTGTGCCGGTATAACTTATCAGCCTTTTTCTCATTCATGCTCTCTCCCTTTACAGCATGGAACCATAATGCTGCCGCATGCGGCAGAGCTCACTTTAGCAGATTGTTATAATATAACTTTCGGATGATTTAAAAATTTCTAAAAAGTAAAGAAAAGCGACATGTCGTCCATAATTATATCTCATCGCTTTCCAGATACATGAAAACGCAGACGGCTTTCGTCTTCAGAAGCTTTTCAATTTCCTTCTTGCTCTTACCCACGGCTCTTATCGCTTCTTCGTTGAAGGCCATGCTTCCGGTCATGGGGCACTTTGCGGCAAGATGGACGCACTCCTTACCAGCAAGCTCCGCCCGCTTTCGCCGGTAGGCGTGATGCACCACACAAATGATGTCGGCGCATGCAGGCTTGTCCGCACCCCCCGCTCTTGGAATCTCCACGCATATGCTTTCCTGCCCCGGCAGGATTTCGCAATAGTGTGTCGTTTCGAGCTGCGCGGCGAGCGGGCAAAAGGGTTCGTAACGCAAGTCTCCGCTTTTTTCCCCCTCTAACCCTTTCCCCTCCATTTCTGCCAGTCTCTCACCGATTGTCCACAACCAATCGTATAATCCTTGAGCTCCAACCCTACTGCTTATCTCGATCATACCTATGAGAAGTGCCTTTGCCAAGGTTTTACTTTTCATCGCCCTTCCCCTTAATAACAATATTCTCTATCGCCCATTTCCACCCGCTTGGACCTATGCCTTCTGCCTTTAAGAGCTTACCTTCCATCATCCGTTCAATATCCATATCGTAAGTCCCATCCCTCTTTTTTACTAAGACGGGAATGTCCACCGTCATTAACATCGGAAGGTCGTTCAAGCTATCTCCTATCCCTATTGTTTTTACATCTTTAAACTTTTTGCTATACAACTCAGTTAAGATATGCACAGCCCGTCCTTTATCGTTATTGCCGATTATATGGTAATATCTACCTCCTTTTGTATAATTCAACCCCGCCTCTCTTATCAACCTTAATATCTCCCTTTCATCCCCCTCTAATATGGAAAATGCCTCGTCGTATTCCCGCAACTTCGCAAGCTTCGCTTCCTTCAGCGATAGCCCACAGTCCCTTGCCACCTCTTCTACAGTCATGTCCCCAAATCCAACAATCTCGTAACCCGTCGTCCGTCTTATCCGCTCCAACGTCTCTCTTAATACCGAATATTCGGTGCCCAATTCGATGACGTTGTAGTCGTCGAGTTGCTTTGTGTATGCGTAAGGAAAGTCGAAGTAGTATTTGGGAATGAAAATAGCGGCGCCGTTTTCCGAGATGAAGGGGTCCTTTATGCCCATCTCCCTACGATAAACTTCAATTTCAGCCCTCGTCTTGCTGCTACAAAACACAATCGGGATGTTCGAGCGAAGCAAGTAGTTCAGAGCGGGCTTTGCAGCTTCGTATGAGTAATTCTCATCGAGCAGCGTGCCGTCCAAGTCTGTGAAGACGACAATCATTTGACGACAACCTCCACCAATCTCTCTCTGAGGTCGGGCATTGCTGAAATCGCCCGTATCCAGTCGGGGAGCAAGGAAGAGGTGGGGTTCTTCAAATATTTCCTACCAGCCTCGACTATAACCCTTGCGAGGGTTTCAGCATGCGTTTCTTCCTGATGTCTGTCGTAATTCAGGCCATTGCAAATGGCGTCTGCGTGATATTGCCTTATTTTGTCTTGGGCAACCCGCCTGTAAATCACTTGGAGGCTCACTAGGAAAGCGTCTGTGACCTCAATGCCGTCGGTCTCGGTAAGCGTCCTTAGAAGCGTGAAGAGGCAGTCGCTGGCGGTCTTTACCAACTCCTCCTCGCACAGCTCTCGGTGCTTATGCTCGTAGAAGCCGAGGTCGACCTGACACATGCGCTTGTAGGATATGTTCCGGTAGAGCTCGGCGAGCATCCCTAACTCCAAACCCCAGTCGCACGGGATCCGTAGGTTCAGGGCTAAGTCGCTGGTAATCGCGACCTCGCCTGAGAGCGCATACTTGAAAGCCCGTAAATATCTTAGGAATTCTGATTTATGTCCGAACTTCTCATGCAGCGCCTCCAGCAAAGGGAGGATAAAAAGGCGGTAAATCCGCCCATACATCCGCTTCCCTAAGACGTCCAACCTTGCATAATAGCCTTTAGCGAAAAGGAAATCAAGGTGCGGCTCCACCACGGGATAAAGGAGCTTTGTCGGGAGAATTTCGGAGTAATAGGCAATATCGGCGTCGTGAATGGCGAAGGCATAAAGTTCGAGAGATGCAACACCGATTGCAATCCATATGTCCTTCCCTTTACCGCTCAGTCTCGTGACATCCAGCCCCTCTCTCTTTAACTCCTCCAGGAGGGCATTGACTTCAGGTCCATTGCACCAGATTACCTCAAACGGCATTTCAAGCTCCTCGAAAGTTTCCAACGCAGACTCATAACCACTCTCCGCAGAAAGGGCAATTAGCACCTTCTTCAAATAATCACATTCATTCAACCCCCTAACGATTTTCTGAATGGCAGGACTCGAAAGCTCGCTCTCCAAAACCGGAATTATTACGCCCATCGGATATTTTATGCTCAAACGCCTCAAACGCCTTCTTAACCCTTCAAAATCCATCCCAAAATCGTGTATGGTAGTTATTACCTCCTGACCGAAGTCCATCAATAGTTATATAGTGCTACGTTCTTTAAAACCTTTAGCATTTTCGAGGGAGAGACTGCTGAGCAGCATGAATTTTTGCGATGCGGATTTAACTTACCTTACCCTTTAAGGAGGAAGGGGGGAAGGGATGTTGCTGAGCGAGTTGGAGTGGTTTTTGCGGGAAGACTTGGAAGGCGTGGAGGTGTATCCGTTCATGCCGCCAGAGGTCGCAGAGCGGGAGTGCATCGCCGAGGTTGTATTGGGAAGCGAGCGGTGCGTGCTTGCAGGACTTGCGGAAGCGATGCAAGTATTTGAGTATTTCGGTGTGCGGGCGGCGTCGCAGTTTAAGGACGGCGCCGTTGTGGGAAAAGGACAAGTAATTCTCAGGGTCGAAGGGACGGGCGTTGGGGTTCTGAGTGCGGAGCGACTGGCATTGAACTTCCTTGGGAAAATGAGCGGGATTGCGACGCTGACTGCGGAGTTCGTGCGTGCTGCGAGGCAAATGAACGAGCGGGTGCGGATTGCGGGCACGAGGAAAACGACGCCGGGCTTTCGGAAATACGAGAAGAAGGCAGTTCTGCTCGGCGGCGGCGACCCGCATCGCTTGGGGCTTTACGACGCGATCATAATAAAAGACAACCACCTAAAGCTGATGAGCTTAGAAGACGCAGTTAGGGAGGCGAGGCGGCGCTGTAGCTTCACGAGAAAAATAGAGGTGGAGGTGGAGAGCGTTGAGGATGCGGTGCGGGCGGCAGAGCTCGGCGTTGACATAATAATGCTTGACAACATGACTGCGAGCGAGGTGCGGCGAGTGGTCGAGGAGTTACAGCATTTGCGGTTGCGGGAAAAAGTTATCTTGGAGGTCTCGGGCGAGATAACTCTGGAGAACGTCGTCGATTTCGCAGCAGCGGGCGTCGACGTCATCTCAATTGGCATGCTCACACACTCCGCAAAAGCGATTAACTTCTCGCTCGAAATCGTGAAAGTTCTTTAGCATCGTCGATTTAAGTTCGCCCGCTCCTTATTGCGTGCCCATTGGGGTCACATGCATGCCGCTGGTCTGAGTATTGCTTGTTGGTTAAAAAGTTTGCTACTGCTCACCGCCGGCGGCGCAGGTCGATGATTTCGTTCAGCCCAGGACCGGTGGAAATAAGAGTCACAGGGACGCCAACATCCCTCTCAACCCTCGCCACGAACTCTTTCGCCTTTTCAGAGAGCTTTTCGAACTCAGTGACGCCTCGGCAGACGGGGTCAATCCTGTCAATACCTGTGATTGCGATTTGCGTCGCGCCATTGAGTGTCGCCGCATATCTTGCCATCTCTGCGTCCCAACGCCCGATGCGGCGTTTCCTGCCTGTAACCGTCCCGAACTCTTCGATGCCCAGCGTCTTTGCTTCAGCATCGCTCATTTCCGTTTTAAATGGACCGGCGCCAACCCTCGTCGGAAATGCCTTGAAGACGACGACGACTTCATCAACTTTGGTAGGACCCAAACCGACGTCAGCGGCGATTTGCGATGCTGTTGTGTCTTTTGATGTGACATACGGGTAAGTGCCATAGAACAGGGAGATCCCGAAACCTTGCGTGCCTTCAATCAGCACCCGCTTCCCCTCGTCCAAAGCTGCGTTCAGCTCCGCAGGCACATCGCAGAGGAACGGCTTCAGCACCTCCACGTCCTTTGCCTGCTTTAGTTTTCGCAAGGCTCGTTCAGCATTTGCGGGACCACAGCCCGTGCCTGTCGTTCCGATTTTATCCTTCAAGCGGGCGTCGCTTCTGTCGGCTTCGATGTGCCGTTCTTCGATGATGCCGCAGCGGAAGTCCACGCCCACACGCTTCTCGACGCCAAGCATCTCGACCTCGCGCAAGAAGACGTTGGGATTCACCAGCACGCCAGCCCCTATTAAAAGGCGAGCCGCTTCGTGGATGAAGCCGCTTGGCACCATCCTTAGCCCGAACTTTTTGCCACGGAACTCGACGCTATGCCCGGCGTTCGGACCGACGCCGCCACGAGCCACGATTGCAGGGCGGTCAGCGAGCGCCAAGTATGCGAGTATCTTGCCCTTGCCCTCGTCTCCAAAAAATCCTCCCACCACGATTGTCGAAGGCATGCGTTTATCCCTTCTTTTGCCTCGGTTAACTTCTTAAGATTTTATTATTCTTTGCTAATTCTTCTCCAGCGCCGAGAACCTTAAGCACTAAAACCGTGTCGCCATCCTCCGCATAGCTCTTCCTCGGTCGCTCTAAGCGCTCCGCAATATCCCGCCATATCCGTGCGTCGTTCTCTCTGGATGCTTTCCGCAGCGCTTCCAAAAGCCTCAATATTCTCAGGTCTGCCTTCCTTGCCTTCGCCCGCTCTCTCGCTCGCATTCCACTGACTTTCTCCCTTTCCCCACTTTTAAAACTTTGGCTCGGAAGCGAATGTTCTTGTGAAAGCGAGAGATTGCCCAGCAGAGACCCCCGGCACCGGCTCTGCGGATTTAATTTAAACTTTTCGTAAAAGAAGAAAAGCGAGAATTTTTTAAAGGAAGCGCCCCTCTAGAGACAGGAGTCAAGAGATGGCGACTATCAAAGATGCTGTTAATCTATCTGAAAAGATGAAACGATAATAAGGGAATATCATGTGTTTCAAGCTATCCCCACATCCTTACTACTCATAATGGTCTCCCACTTCTTGATAAGATAAAATTGAGAGAGAAGAAGAGGAACTGATGCAACAGCCTCCTTAAAGAGGTTAAACTTTTTCGCCTCACTAAGTTTTAATCCCCACTTAGTCGTCAGATGTAAGCGGGTGAGGTCGGGGTTGGGGGGGGATGTGCGGTGGGAGGCGCTCGTGAGGAACGTTTGATGCGTTTGATGGAGGCGCTTCGGAGCGTGCTGCGGGAGTCCGACGAGGTGCTCGCAGGACTTGCAAAGATCCTTTATATGTCTTTGGGGAGGGTAGTGTCTCGGAGGGAGGTCGTGGGGCTTGTTGGTAGGGATGCCGAGGAGCTTTTGCTGGTGGCGAACGAGTACAGGCTGTTGCTGTCAGAATGTCATGATATGATGTGGGTGCGGCGCTGCGTGCCGGGGGGCGAGGAGGAGCGGTACGTCATGCCGCTGGTCGTGGAGGAGGCTGTGAGGCTCGCCTGCGAGACGGGGCGGTGGCGTGCGGAGGAGGCGATACGGCGCTGCTTCGAGCGATTGGGGGAGTCGCTTTCGGACAGGCTGCCTTCGGTGTTCAAGCGTTTAAAGGAGATGGCGGAGGAGGACAGGAAGGTTAGTACCTTCGAAATAAGGGAGGTGGCTGAAAGCTTTGGTTTCGAGCCCGGCACGCTAATTGCCGAGCTGAAGGCATCGGGCTTGATAACGCCACGCCCTCCGACTACTGCGAAACTCCTTTACGAACTGCATCCCCTTTTCTGAGGCTGCTATGCGGTCGCTTGTCGAACCACAGTATATTTTCGGAGCGCCGCAAGCGCCCGCACTGCCCGCTCTGGCGACGGATACGTTGGGATGCCGGCGCTCTCCAACGATTTTATCTGCTTTTCAACGTCTTTTATCACGTGTATGCCGTTGACGCCACAGAACACCACCGGCTTCCTTAGTTCTCGTTCCGCCACGCCTTTCAGCGCCTCAACGACCCTTTCAAGCCCCGCAGCCCAAAAGACGACCACGATTACGATGCCGTCTATATTGCTATCGGCAAGCAGAGCGTCTAAAACTTTAGAATAAACGTCAGAGTCGCCGCCCGCCTGCCCGAGGTCTAAGGGATTGCCTTTCAGGTAAGGGCATCTTTTTATAACCCTTAGGGTCGTCACAGAAAATTTTCCAAGGCTGAGCCCGTATTTGCCGAGGGCGTCGGCGGCGACGACACCGAGCCCGCCAGAGGTGCTCATGACCGCAATGTTCCCCCCTCGCATTAAAGGTTGCGTCGCAAAGCACTTCGCATAATCGAAAAGCTCCTCAAGAGTCTCGGCACGGAGCGCTCCCGCCTGTTTGAAGGCGGCATCCACGACGCTATCGTCAGCAATCATGGCGCCAGTATGCGACTTTGCGGCATTCATCCCCGTCGTGAATCTCCCGGCTTTGAGCACGAGCACGGGCTTCTTCCGCACGGCGATTTTCACGGCATTGAGCAATCGCCTGCCATTCTTCACTCCTTCCATGTAAATCATCACGACCTTCGTCTCAGCGTCTTCAGCAAGATATTCGAGGAGGTCAGCTTCGTCCACGTCGCACTTATTGCCCAGCCCCACGAACTTACTCAACCCTAAATTCTCGCAAACCCAGTCTAACAACAGGAGACCGACGCCACCACTCTGCGCAATTATCGCTACGTGCCCTTTTCGCGCATGATACTTGACGAAGATACTTACGAGGTTGTTAGCGGTGTTAATGCTCCCGAGGCAATTTGGACCTACGACCCGCATGCTGTTTTCCTTAGCGATTTTGATGACTTCTTCCTCAAGCCTCTTGCCAGCTTCACCAGCCTCCGAGAAACCTGCAGATTCGATTATCACGTATTCAACACCTCGTTCTGCGCAGTCTCGCATCACATTGGGCACGTCGCTCGCCGGAATCAACAGGACAGCGAGGTCAACAGGCTCGGAGGTGGGAATTTCGGAGACGCTGCCATAAGCATGCACGCCGAGCACTTCAGCATCTTTCGGGTTTACAGGATAGATTTTGCCTGCAAAGCCGGCATCCTGCATGTTTTTCATGACCACGTATCCTAAGTTTGCGGCGTTGTTTGAGGCGCCTACGACCGCCACGCCTCTTGGCACGAAAAACCGCAACATCAAATAACCTTTGTCATCTTCAACCAAATACCACTTTGGAACTCAGCTTTGAAGCCGAGCGTCTCGTAGAACTTTTGTGCGGGGTTCGTGATGCCGACCCAGAGTTCTACCCGCTCGAGTCCTAACTCCCTGAAACGGTGGATGGCGACGTTCATGAGCGTCTTGCCGATTCCAAGATTTCGGCGTGTGGGGCTGACGACGAGCTCGTGGATGGCGCCGACCCTACCGCTCTCTGAAAGCCAGAAGGCGTCGGAGGCGACAAAACCCACTATCCTATGGTCGTCCTCGGCGCCGCTACCGCCGCTGTCGTCGCCTTCATCGGCGTTAGCGCCGCTTCTGTTTTCGACGGCGACGAAAAAGCCCGCCCTGTCTCGTCGATACAACCACTTTATGTATCTAACGGCGTTTTTCCGTCGTGTATAAAAATAATTTCCAAGGTCTTTGTAGCCATTGAGGTAAAGGTCAACGACACGTTTTAGCTCTTGCGCTCTTGCCTGCCTGATACGCATGCGACATGCACACCTCGGCTAAATTGATTTTCTTTTCATGTTTATAACTTTTTTGCGGGGGCAGGGGCTTTGAGTGAAGGGTTACAACCGTGGACGAGCCTCTTTTATCATACGTTCCGCAACGTCCGCATCGATGAGGATGCCGGGCGGAAGGACTGCGGGGCGTCTTGCTTCCTCTCCATATATTATCCTCGTGCGGTGGGTCGCTGGGTATTCATACTCGGCGCCGTAGCGCACTTTCGCCCGCAGCGACTCCGAAGGCGTCGGAGGTATTTCCTCACGCCCTATGCTCTCGAAGATGACGTCTGCACGTGTGAGCGGTGAAAAATTAGAATACCAGCGCCCTCCGTAGAACCAGCTTTCAAGGCGTTCCACGAAGACTTCCTTTGCGTCCACACCCTCCAGCGGTGGCAGCTCCGGAAACATGCCCTCGTAGGGTCTCGAGCGCCAGCCTAGGCGTTCTGCGTCAAGAGCGTCGAAATGCCTTGAAAAGACATCGAAGGAGCTTCTTTCCACAACGCCTTTGTCCACGAGGGCAGAGGCGTGCGAAAAAAACGTAAACAGCGTGTCGCATTCGACGCCCAAATTCCTAAGGACTTCTTTCTGAACGTCAGCAACGAGGAGGGCGCCCTCGCTTGCGGGTCGGTGGACGCAAAGCTCTTTCAGCGGCTCCGCAGTCTTAGGGTGTCTCTGTTCAAGCTCTTCGATTCCTGTTATGTGCTTTAACGCTGCTCGCTCGTGAACGTAAACGAAAGAAAAATTGAGCTCCAGAGAAAAGTCGTCTAAGCAGTTTAGAGAGGCGACAGCATGCCCGCCGCCGAAGAGCAGTATTGCGGCTTTGTTGTGTTCCTTGGTGCCGAAGAGGAAGAAATAGGCGAGCGCCGGCGAGATGTGCGTTCCTATCTCAACACTACCGAGGGCAGCGGCGTTCCGCATCTCGTATTCCTGTAACGTTTCGGACAGAAAAGCCCCGTATCTCGCCATATTTAACTTGCGTGGCGCTGGCACCCGAATTTTGGGGAAAAAGAGAGAAGGAGCTGCCATGCGATACCAATTCCTCTCTATGTTCCAGAAGATGCGGGCGTCGTATATCGGTCTTGCTTGCCTTTCCATCTTTTATCTTACTGATGCCTTAAATAACAAATTAGAAAGGTTCAGAAAAAAGCAAAAAAAGAAAAATTATGGGTAAGTGCCGGTGCCGCTCATCAGCACCCAATAGCCCTTGCCGGGTTCGAATTCTGTAACTTCTTGGAAGCTGCCGTCCTGCCAAGTGTAGATTTTCACGACGGTGCCGCTTATGTAATTGGAAGCGTTAACGGCAGCTCTTGAGCGGACGCCGATGAGGTTCCAGCCGTCGTAGAGCAAGTATTCTCCGCCAGTGGGTTCTACGTAAGTGCCGCTGATTTCAAGTGTGTCGTTGGCGTTCATGCGCACCCAGTAGGCAAACTGCGGCGACACTTCCGAGAGAGTATCCGTGAAGCCGCCGCCGGTTCCGTCATACCAACTCCACCGCTCGGTCAGGGGCTTGCTGGCGTCGTAGGCATATACCATGAGCATGTTGTCGAGAATGCTTGCGAATACTGCGTCGGCGCTCGCATCTACCGGGATTATCGGGAAGGAAATGAGGTTCCAGCCGGCGACGAGTTCGACTGTGAAGGGGTTAACAGTCCACGTCCATGTGTGCTGCACCGTTATAGTTTCGTTGCTTGCGATTGCGGTTACGTTCCAGACGCCTGTTGTGAGTGTTGCGTTCGTGTAATTGCACCACGTATCGGCGGGCACGCTCACGTTTTCTTGCACAACATTACCATTGATGAGCCATGTGACGTTGCACTCTGATATGGACTTGACTCCGAAGGTTCGGATTGCGGTAACGTCGTCCTCGATTTCAGACTCCGCAGGCGTCCACTCCGCTATTAGCTCAGGCACAGCAGTGGCACTCAGGTCAAGCGTTTGCGGCGGCAACATTTCGTATCTGTAAGTTGCGGTCTCGTTAGCCACAGCCTCATGGAAGTCCGGCGCTTTTATGTAGAATTTAATAGTTTTGCCATCATCATTTCGCAAATCTGAGGAGATGAGGAGTCCTGAATATTGCCCCGGCGTCGTTACCGTTGCTGGCGTGCACTGGACGTTGCCCTCGGCGCCTTCAATCTCAGCACGTATCTCAGTGCCAACAGGTGCAGGCAGCCCGTTCACCGTAACGCTCCCCCTAAATTCATTGGGCATAGGCTGACCCGCAACCGCTGTGAGCGGGAGCAGTGCCAAGAGCAGCGCAGCGATGCTTACGAGCGTCAAAATCCCTTTCATCCTACCACCTCTACTTCCTTTCATTCAGGCGGCGCCTTAAATAGATTGCTGTTATTGTTGCTATGCTCATTATTATCAAGCTAAAACCGGGCGTCGGGGTTGGCGATGTTGGGGTTTCGGAAGGTGATTCTGGCGGCGTTGTCGCTGCGGATGGTGTTCCTGCGGTCGTCGGCGACATTGGCGTTTCCGTTGTCGTTGGAATTTCTGTAGGTGTTGGCAAAGGGACTGTTGGTGTAGTTGTAGTGGTTGTCGTTGGGGATTCGGTTGGCGAGGTGGTGGGCGTCGGCGAGAGGCTTGGTGATGGCGTTGGTGATGGCGTTGGTGACTGCGTTGGTGATGGCGGCGGCGTCGCTACGAGCGTCAAACTCACTTCAATCAATGGATATTTCAAGACCGCAGAGCTTATAGTTAAGTTGGTTTCGGCGTAGTTGCCGAAAGCATCTTGGGCGCTTATCAGGATTTCGTCGCCGATTTTCCAGTCTGCGGAGCTGGGAATTGCGCACGCACAGCTACCGTTTTCATCGGTGGAGTCGTTTATGACGGCATTGGTATTCAGGTTTTTAATCTCGACGAGTGCATCGGGGACGGGCGTGCCATCTTCGTAAGTAACGATGACATGGACGACAGCGAGCGGCGGTAATTGAGCACAGACATATTGAGCGCAGGCAGTATGAAATACAAGAACCACCGACAAGATTAGCAAGCGTCGCATTAACTCGTTCATGCCTTTCTCCTCCCTTTGGCTGCAAGGAGAGCGGCGGTGAGTGCGAGCAGTGAAGACATGATTTCGAAGCCAGGCGGCGTCGGCGTGGGCATTTGCGTTTTAGCGCTGATGTCGAGCTTGAAAATGCCGCCGGAGTGCCAGGCGGCAGTCTGTTCCGCCTTGATACCATCGACGTAGAACGTTATGTTTTTACCTTCGTCGCTCATGTTGCCAACGACTATGAGTTTTTGCGCGTGCGAGCCACCGTATTTGCCCTCTTCGACGACGGTTATATTGCCACGCACCTCACCGTCGATTTTCGCAACGATTTCAGTGCCGACGGGCGCCGGAGCGCCGTCAATCGTGACGTTGCCGTAGAACTGGCAGGGTAGCGCTGGCGGCTGCTGAGCCGTCGTAATACTCGCAGCAGCAGTAGCTACTAACACCACTACTGCCAATACAAAAATTGCGTGTCTCATCATTACTCACCAAATAAGACAGAAAAAATAAGGGGTTAAATTTTTTGCTTTTGGCCTTTTAGGCTGCTACGTTTAGGCGCTGAGTGCCGCAAGCGTGCAGTTCTCGGTGACGAAGAGCCAGTAGCCCTCGCCCGGATACATCTCGACGCTCGGAGAGTTACCGTACCCGCCATTATTGTTCATTATCGGGTCTTCGAAGGCTTGAGCGGTAGCGTTCCAGCCGATTGCAGTCACCCAGTCTTCGTCAACGGACATGAGAGCCACTTCTGCCGTGTAAGGCTCTGTAGCTGAGAAGCCGATGGCGTTCCACGCCCCACCTACGAGGTCCTTGGTCGGCGGCACGAACATGCCACTCTCGTAAGTGAGCGGGATGTCGTAAGCTTCGGTTGTGTAAACCCAGTAGCCGTCGAGCACGTTGATGTAGTCGCTGGTGTTTATCTTGCTAGACCAGCCGGTAGTCGGGTCGTAGTAGAGTATCGAACTTATGTTCGGATACAGCGACGTGTTGAACAGCTCGTTGAACTGGTCGCAGCTGCTGTTGAGCAGTTTTGGCACTGATACGAAGTTCCAGCCGGCTTTGAGATGCAGCGTGTCGTCGAACTCGTATGGGCGTGAGAGCGTCTCTGTGTGGATGCCCCAGTTGCCGACGTTCACGACGACTTCAGCGGTCTCGCCGGGGTCGAGTTCGAGGGTTGCGCTGCACTTGCCGTTGTCAAATGCGGCGCTGCTCGGCGTTATCGTGCCGGCAGTCGTGTAGAAGTATGCTGTAGAGTTCCAGTATGGCTGGACAAGATTACCTTTCTCCGCCTTGAAGTAAACGTTGATTTGCCACTTGCCGGTCTCGACTTCCTCGACAACTACGTCGCAGAAGGTAGGCAGCGACCAATTGCATGGGTCCACATCGTTAAGCGCCCAGAAGCGTAGCGTTTCAGTGTCGCTGATGAGCGTCGTTGAGTTCTCGGAGTAAGCGGTGATGCTTGCGGTGACGTATTGCGCTTCGGAGTCAGTGTAATTGAATATCGGCTTGTAGTATGCGTGTGGAATGACGCAACCGTGCTGCGTGAGTGCGACGACCTTGCCGTCTATGATTGAATCATTGGTCTTGATGACGCCGCCCGTAGCTCCGAACCATACTTGCGTGCCGTCCCTTACGATGTTGTCATAGGCATCTGTAACCACCACTAAGAGGCTCAAGCCCGAGTCGTCCTCCTGATTAGCACCAGCATAGGGCTCAAGCTCAAGGTGGTCGACCTTCCAGATGCCATCAGTAACCGTAGTCTGAAGGTCAACCTGTGCAGGCTCGTCAGGACCGACTGATATGTTAGCGGCGCCGGTCTTGTAGCCATAAGGCGTCGAAGCGTTTGCTTCTACATTCATGGACTGTATCGGGCTGTCGGTGCATGCGGTTGCGTTCGTCGCCGTTGCGTTTATGTAGAGTCCCGTTACATTGCCGTAGATGACTCCGTTCGTCGGAACGGCGGTGACAACGGCACTTGCAAGCGTGCCGATTCTGCTTGCGCAGGCAGAGGCGTTGCATATCCAGCCTTCGGACTTGTTATTAGCGTCGTAAACGAGCTTGAACGACGTCGTGAAATTCGTGCCGTCAGCGGTCGTGACGGGGTTATCATCGGAGTCAACAAGATATGCGATGATATAGGCGACGTCTGAGCCGTTTGCGATAAGCTCGCTCTTCGTAGCGTTGTTGATGTTAACGAAAACTATTTTAACGTGGTCCACGTACCACGGCGTCACAATAACTGTGGTGCTCGTGTTCGTCAGCCCCTGGAGGTTCGTCAGGTTCACAGTGAGAGTGTAATTCTGCGTTATCGGTATGTCCGACCAGAGGTAAATCTTTGCGATGGCGATGCCGAGCGTCGTATTTTCTACTGCCACGTTCACAGGACCTGAAGTGTCGTCGTCTGGCGTTATGTCGGCGGAAAGGTACGCATACGTCCTGTTGTCTGTGATGTTGAACGTCACATATATTTGTGCGCCGGTGGCGTTCGTCGTTTTTATGCAATAGTTATCGTATTGATCACTAATGGCCGCTGTGATGTTGTAAGCTTCTTCAATCTTTTTGTTAGCCTGGAAGTCATTGCACTGCTTCAGGATAACTATCTTGTTGGCGTCGGCAGGCTCGACTTCAAGCGTTCTGAGTATTGTCGAGTTCGTCGTCAGATTCACTTCTGTGGATATTCCTGACGGCACCGGCAAGCCGGCGTCTTCAGGCTTCTTCGGCGTCAGCCACGTCCCCTCACCGACGGTGGCGTTCACTGTAATGTTAAAGCACGGCTGAGTGACCCAAGCATCCGGCATCGTGGCGTTCGCTATCCTAATGCGGAACGTGCCTTCCCCTCCTGTGAATGCGAGCCACGTCATGGCATTAACTCCGAAATCTCCCGGTGTTGTAGCATTCGTAACGTTCGTGCCTGCTGCCGGCGAGCTTACCGCGATGTTCACATCAGCCACGGCTGTGGTGTTAATGTTGTTGAAAACGTCTAGGATATAGAACGTGCAGTTGGTGTAGTTCGTGGTGGCGCCGGCAACCATACTGTCTCTGTCAACAGTAGCAGTTATGTATCTCGCTGCCGCCGGGTTGATTGTAATTTGCATTGTGTCGTTCTGCAGCCACGGCGCTCCCGTGACGTTCACCGTCAGGTTATAAACGCCCGCTTGCGTGCCGTTGACTTTTATATAGCAGAGACCTTGTGACATCTGAACATCGGCAGGGAATGAGGCTATAGTTGTATCATGTATTAGCCATACGTTCGCCGTTTTGTTCAGCGTGAACCTGACAATCTCTCCATATTCAGTATCCCGGTAATTACCAGTAGCGCCCGTTGCCCTTACAGTTATTGTAGTGGACTCCTGTCCGGCGGTTGTTGTTATGGAGGGTTCACTGAAATTAAGTCTTGAAGCATCGAAATCCAGATCTTCTGCTGTGCTGAAATTTGCTGCGGGGTTACCGACATCTTTAAACTGAACATCAAACGAGCCCAATGGCTCTGTCGAGTTTATGCGTAGGCAGAGAATGCCCGTGACAGTATACCAACTTCTGTTCACAGTGCATTCTTCATCCTTCGAAGGTCCTTCCTTAATTACTTCCCAGTTCCCGCTGCCTGCATTCAACCCGTATAGCGTGACGAAGCTCAATGAAGGTGGATAACTGGCGTATACTACTGAGACATTGGTATCATTGTTGGTGTTAAACACTGTGAAATTCAGCTGTATGTAATCTACGCCGTTTGCGAGCGCTGTATCTTTTACTCTGTGAATGTTGCCCGGTTGTGCGACAGCGGTGCTTGCGAGGAGCAGGACGGCAGCGACGCCCAGAACCGCCGTGAACACTAACGTCCTTGACCTCATTATCTCCCTTTTTCTCATTGTTAATCCCCCTTTTTTCATGCGTGGCTACCCTTATATATATTTTTTGCTTCCTTTCCAAACCCCGCCCGCTTCATTTCCTTAGATTGTTTAAAACTTCAAAAATCGGAAACAAAACTTCAAAAATCGGAAACAAATTTTTCAAGGACGCAAAGATTTATAATACGGGTCTCAATAGCTTGCAAATTTCTTAAAACGAGGGCGTGTGCAGACCACTATTTTCCCTTCCCTGTTTTCTGTGGTAGCACGCAGATACGCCGATATACGTCAGTAGCTATAAGCTGACGGCACAAAAGGCTAAGGAATTCAAAACGGCTCAAGAACACACCCGAAGTTCGAGGCGTCGGGGGGCGGAGCTGCGGGGTGTTGAGTCGGCACAAACGTCGTGGCGCTTGTGAGCTACTACACGGCTAAGCCGGGAGCTTCACGTTAAGCCTCTCCACTCCGACTCCTTGAGGAGCACCGCTCCGGTTCCGAGCTTCACGACGGGGCTGGCTCACCGCAGCCCCTGCCCGCAGGATAACCCGCCGCATCCCCGCCCTGCGAGGCTTTCTGCGAGGTAGAATGGTAATCGCTTCTGCTAACGCTCTTGGCGTGAGCATCCACACAGAAACGCCTTAACTCTTTTCCTTTTACCCTGTTGCGATAAATGCCGCCGCGGCAGCACGTGCTTATTCTTTCTTCTTCGAAACGCCCGCCTCCTCGAAGGTTGCCATTTCGTTCAGAATCTTGCAAGCAGCCTCCACGATACTAATTGCGAGGGCGGCACCGGTGCCTTCGCCGAGGCGCATCCGCAAGTCGAAAAGCGGCTTTAATCCAATATACTCGTAAATGGCATCGTGTCCTTTTTCTACGGAGCGGTGCGACGCTATCAAATAATTTTTGACTTGCGGCATCAGCTCATAAGCGATGAGCGCGGCGGCGCCAGAGATGAAGCCGTCGATGACTACTGGCGTCCTTTTTGCGGCGGCTGCGAGAATCACGCCCACCATCCCGCCAATTTCAAAGCCGCCGAGCTTTGCGAGTACGTCAATGGCATCGTCCCGCCTCGGCTTATTCACTTCTAAAGCTCGCTTTATCGCATTTATCTTGCGTTGCAGCCCCGAGTCGTCGACGCCAGTGCCACGACCCGTGACTTCCTCGACGGGGCGCCCTGTGATGAACGCCGCAATAGCGCTGCTCGGCGTGGTGTTTCCGATGCCCATGTCACCGACGCCCACGATGTCGGCATCGCTGCAAAACTCCTCAAAAACTTCAATTCCCGCCTCAATGCTGCGGACGGCGTCATTATAGCCCATCGCAGCGCCCTTCGCAATGTTATTCGTGCCGTAGCCGACTTTCTTGTTAATAAGCCCCTGCTCGAACGCTGTCGCTTCAAAGTCGTGAGCGACACCCATATCCACAACCACGACTTCGGCGCCGACGTGTCGTGCGAGCACGTTTATTGCCGCTCTGCCGCTGAGAAAGCCGTAAACCATCTGCGGTGTTACTTCCCTTGGGTATGCGCTCACGTCTTCCTCAATAACGCCGTGGTCTCCCGCCATCGTGACTATCATCTTCTTTTCGATTGCTGGGCGAGGGTTGCCGGTGATGCCTGCCACCATTATCGAAAGTTCCTCAAGCTGCCCTAAGGCGCCCAATGGCTTTATCAAGGAGTCCTGCCGCCTCTGAGCTTCTTTCATGGCGTCGTCGTCTAAAGGTGCAATTTTCTTAATTACCTCCTCGATGCGCATTTTCCCACCGCAAGTATTTTTGACTGTTGTAAAATCAACTTTGTCAACGTTGCTCGGATAAGCTTTTCGTTTTCCACCCTGGGGCAACGCCGTGAATACCAACCCACTATCTCGCACGGCGCTAAGCAGCCCTTATGACGTGTGCTCTACGGACAAATCATAAAGCTGCGTGGGGGCGCGACACGAGTTCCGCAGCAGCTATGCTATAGGCATGGGGAAATTTTGCGAGAGTTAGGTAACTAAGGGGAAAGTCTGAGTCGCCGGATGCCCAACGAGCTTCTTGAAGAGCTTTGGAAGCAAGAGGCGCATTATATTAAAGAGCATTCAGGGAGGAAACTGCGAGGTATTGTCGAGGAGCGTTGTGTAACACGCCACCGTCGAGCAATGATAAAAACGAAAGTGAGAAATGGTAGCACGAAGAAAAGAGCACCATGCCGACATGTCCAGGCTGTGCCTGCCTCTGCGACGACATTGAAGTTGTGGGCGCCGAGATAAGGAACGTTTGCAGGAAAGGTTACGGAATTTTCAAAAGCCGGCAGAAAAGCAGGCTTACGGCGGCGGTTGCAGATAGAGTTACTGACGTGGATGCAGCCATAGAGAAGGCTGCCGAGATTTTATGCGAGGCGAGTAGTCCGGTCATTTACGGGCTTGATAATTCGACATGTGAGGCACAAAGGCTTGGCTTAAAGCTCGCGAAGGAGCTTAATGCTTTCGTGGACGATACGTCTTCAGTCTGCCAAGGTGTCATCCTTGAAGCCATTTATAAGAGTAGACTCCCAAGCTGCACACTCGACGCCGTTAGGGACAATGCCGACCTCGTTATTTTTTGGGGCGCCGACCCCGCAAGCTCACACCCTCGCCATCTCTCTAAATATTCTTACTTCCCTCGGGGCAAGAAAATTCAAAAAGGCTACGAGGAGCGCAAAGCGTTTTGCATCGACGTTCGCCGCTCGCCAACGGCAGAGGTCTGCAAGAACTTAGTCAAAATTCCCGCAGGCGCTGATGCGGCGTTAATCAACGCCCTCATAAGCTTCATTGAGGGGAAGGCGCCACAGCTCCCCCAAGGGACTGACAAGCGGGAGGTCATGGAACTCGCCGCCGCAATGCGGAGAGCAGAATTCGTAACCATATTTACGGGCTTAGGTCTCGTTTACTCGCTTGCGGATGTTACGCTGCTGGAAACGTTGCTAAGGACGCTGACGGAGCGTTGCGGCTGCGAGGCCTATATCATACCAATGGTAGGGCATTTTAACATGCGTGGCATGACGCAGACCCTTTTCAAAGAAACTTCGCTGCCGAACAAAGTGAAATTCGATGGTGGCGGTGCGAAAAGCGGAGCTTCGATGACTGAAATCCTGCGTGAGGGGTTTGCGGACGCAGCTCTCATCATCGGAAGCGACCCGCTGTCATCGTTGCCATTCGCTGCCGCTCGGCGTCTCTTTGAAATAAAAACCATAACGATAGACCCGCACGTAACGCCGACGACCGAAATCTCTACTGTTCGAATACCGTGTGCGATAAGCGGTGTGGAGTGCAGCGGGAACACGGTGAGGATGGATGGCGTGGAGGTTAAACTCGAAAAGATGTTCGACGTAGAATTTCTTAGTGATGAGGAGATTTTAAGGGGGATTCTTGAGAGAGTGTGAACTACCACCCGTTAAAACGAGTGGCTTCCCCCAGATAAACACGCCACTACGGCTGGGGTCGGGCTGTTCACGAGCCCCGCTGCCACCCATCTCACCTTCCTCAAAGCAGGAAGTCTCTTGACGGGCGGCACATTTTACACAGGGGACGCCTGTGCTTAAAATAACATGCATTCAAGGCATAAAAAAACTTTCCCTCCCACCTCCCCTAATTCACCCACCGATTGAAATCGGTGGCCCTCTTAGCGACATTTTGTAGATGTCAAAAAGCGGAAAATGGCTGTGGTGACGATTTAAGAATATGTTGCTGCTGATTCCTACCTTTTCATAGCAGGGGGTGGGAGGGAGAGTATTTATATGTGGTATCTTATGTTCGAGGCAAGAGGTGGAATGATAACCTACAAGTTCAGGTTATATCCGACGGAGGAGCAGGAGGGGAAGTTGTCATTCGTATTAGAGCGATGCAGGTGGCTCTACAACCGTCTCTTGGAGGAGGTGAACAGGGCGAGGGAGAAGGGAGGAAGCTAAAGCAGAAGGATACGCAGGCTCTTATCGTCCTCCTCAAGGAGGAGAGACCTGAGCTGAATGAAGTCAACTCTAAGGTTTTGCAGATGGTGAACCATCGGGTTTGGTCGAACATAAGGGTGCTTCACGAGCTAAAGAAGAAGGGGAGGAAGGTTGGGAAGCTGCGGTATAAGAAGTGCGGGAGGTATAAGAGTTTCGTGCTCAACCAATCTGGCTTCAAGATAATAAGGACAGGTGGCAGATTAGATAAACTTTACATCTCGAAGGTTGGGGAAGTTCCTATAAGAGTTCATCGCGCCGTCGGAGGGGAGATAAAGCAGGTGATAATAAAGCGCTACGGGAGTGGCGAATGGTATGCGCTTATCTGCGTTGAGGGGGCAAGGGTCGAAAGGGAGAAGAAAGAGAGCGAGAGGGCGATAGGCATAGATGTGGGAGTGAGGAGTTTCCTCACCGACAGCGATGGTAGAGAGATAGAGAATCCGAGGTTCTATGAGCGAGCTTTGGAGCGTTTGAGGGTTGAACATCGGAAATTGTCGAGGAAGAAAAAAGGCTCGAAGAACTGGCTGAAGCAGTTGAGGCGGCTGTGCAAGGTCTATGAGAAAATAGAGAGGAAGAGGGATGACTTCCTGCACAAGCTTTCGAGGTTCT
>NZ_JBMXYC010000046.1:0-7896 GCF_053996935.1 Candidatus Alkanophaga liquidiphilum | reverse complement strand
GCAAATGCCCACGCTGCGGCGGCTCAAAACACGTAACAAAGAGCGGCAGACTGTTAAATGCATGAAATGCGGGCTGGAAGCCCATAGAGATGCAGTAGGTTGTATAAATATAAGGCTCGCTCAGGGGGAGAGACTCCCTGCGGGGGTCATTAACCGGGCGGTGACTCGCCCTCTGCTCCTCTCGGTAGGAGCAGGAACCTCCACCCTTTAGGGCGTGAGGATGTCAGGAGTGGCTTTCGCCTTAATTCGCTTCTTAACTCCACAACCCTCTCAATAAGCTCATTATCCCCCGACTTTGACTATATGGGCAATTACCTTATTAATCTTTAACGAGTCTAAGTAGTTCCAAGAACTCCTTAGCCGCCGCCTCGACGGCACCATCGTGGTTTTCTATAATCTTCACACAGGCACCTGTGAGAGCAGCGTAAGCCATTGCCGCCGCTCTGTTCATACTTTGGTGCTCCTCTATTCCCTTATCTCCCTCTACGTCCCGCTGTCTTGTCTTGTCGGCGGTTCGCCGCCGCCAGATTTCGTCAGGGTTCGCCTCGACGATGACGAGCTGTTTCGGCTTCAGCGCTTTCAGAACCCACTCCGGAAGCCCTGGAAGATAGCCGGCGGGCGTTTTTACAGTGCAGTGCGTATCCACGATTATGTTCTTGCCAAGCTTGACGATTTTCTCGCACGCAAGTCTCTGAATCTCACGCTGCGTCTCGTCAGGCAGCTTCCGCAGCTGGTCTCTGTGTTTTATGAGTTTTTTGCCATGAGCGACTTCAAACATCACGTCGCCGTAATTCACTACAATAAATTCCTTAGAAAGCTCTTCATCAAGCTTAAATGCCTCTTTCAGCACCGTCGAGGAACCAACACCCGGAATCCCGGTAACGACGATTACTGCCATTTAGCTCCCTCCTAAACGCTACTCTTCTTTTTCTTCGTAGTATTCGCAGTTTTCAGCAATGTCCTCAAGGCATTCGAAAGCTTGCATGCAGAAAATCGTGTCCGGGGCGCAGCAGACGTCATGGAAGGAAAAAGCAGCAGTCGGCAGACGCCCCCGCACGTCACAGAGGTCAAAGCACGTCCGCCCTCGATTTTCGCCGAAGTCGCACGACATAACATAGTGCTTACACTTTAAACAGCTCCGCCTCTCGCCCTTTTCCCTTTCCACCATTCCTAACCCTCTCCCCCGTCATCTACGCCTATTACCGCAAGAAACCTTTTGGTTATAGCGTCCTCTGCAAGCTTTATCAGGGTATCTTTTTCCTTAACGCCGCTGAAGAGTCCAAGAGGTATCTGCGCTGCTGCTGTTGTCGAGTGCCCGCCCGCGGACCCTATCTTATCGAAAGCCTGCCTGAAAGCCTCGCCGAGATTCACTCGGATGTCCTTGCTCCGCCCTGAAACGTAAATGTTCTCATCGTTCATTCCAATTACGATGGCGACGGTAACGCCTTCGAGATTCAGAAGGTAGTCGGCGGCTTGCGCCAACGCATCCCTATTGGCAATGAACCCAACGTTCGAAATCAGGTAGCTATGTCTTATTTTCCTGTTTTGGATGGCTTTTCCGATGATGTTCACGGTCTCTGCCGACACCGGCGGCGTCTCTATCTGGTCGAGCAGCTCCCTATCTACCCTTGGATAAAGGAAGGCAGCAGCGATGAAATCCTCAGGATGCGCATTACGTTTGAATCCGTTGGTGTCGGTCTTTATGCCATAGAGGAGAGCGGTTGCGAGGACTTTATCAACTGGAAGGTTCAGCCACCGCAGATATTTTGTCAGAATTGTAGAGGTTGCGCCCAGCTCCTCTCTGTCGTAGAACTCCGCATCAACGCCGTTGCTCGCAGGATGATGGTCTATGATTATACTCACTTTCGTGCCCGCAGGCAGTGAATTATTGGAGCCGGGCACCGTAGCGTCGATGAGCGCAAACTTCGAATACTCTCTCAAGACGTCGCTCTCGATACGCCGCATTTCAATGCCCAGCAAGTTCACGAACGCCCGATTCACCTGGTGCCCAATGATGCCGCCATAGAGTATGTCGGCGCAGATACCATTTTCCTTCATTATGTATCTGAGTGCGAGAGCAGATGCTATTGCATCCGGGTCAGGATTGTCATGCACGACTATTCCATATTTTCTGTTCTCTCCTATGCTCTTTATCGTGCGTATGAGCCTTTTCATCCGCTTTTCCGTCTTTATCTTCTCGACCTGCCGCACTGCCGCCTCTGTGATGATGTCCAGCGGGAAGAGGACGACGTCGGCGCCGAGCCCCTCTAATTCTTCTTTCTCCTTCGCATCCGTGGCTCTCACGACGACATAAGCATCTGAGAACTCCTTTTTTATGTTCAGGAGCGCCAGACGGTTCGTCTCGGCGCTGTTGCTCAGGATGAAAATCACGTCGAAGTCGCAGTTCTGTCTCGTCAGCTTTTTAGCGGTGTTCTCCTCTCTTATGTCACAGGCGAGCGTGCTAAATCCCTCTTGCTTGAGAAGCTCTAGTCTCGTCTCGTCAATGTCTACGACGTGGACGTCAAAGCCCCTACTCTTTAACTCACGGGCAACCGCAAACCCTAAACTCCCACACCCTAATATTAAACACCTACTTCGCCGCTGCTCGCTTTCGTTCGCTGACTCCCCTTCGCTAACCGTAACACACCTCCTCCCAGAGGCTTTTTTAAACAATGATTCTGTCAGTCTTAAAATATTTTCGGCTTATTAAGGCTCGTGTAAGACCCCGGCAACATATATAAAAGCTGATGATATAAACGGTTTTGATTTTTCGAGATGTTTCTCAGCCGTTTAGCTTCTAACATTCATTTCTGCAGCACTTCTGCGAAGAAGCGGCGCACGAGTTCCTTAAGCTCACTGTCAGAGAAACAGGAGCTTCTGCCGTCGTCGTAGGAGCGTTTAATGAAATTTTGGAGGGCTTTCAGTCGCTCATCGTTCTTGTCGAGGGTGAAGTTTGTGCCGAGGAGTTCGCCGAGCATACGCTCCGCCTTGTGTTTCAGGACGCTAATGCCGGAAGTGGGGCCAATGATGAAATGGCGTTTTGCGCCGACAAGCTCCGGTGGGAAGGGCTCGTAGGTGAATGGGTTTTTGAGAACGCCGTCTGTGTGGATGCCGCTTTCGTGAGCGAAGACGTTCTCGCCGACGACAGCTTTGTTCTTCGGGATTCGGATGCCGACCTCCCGCTCCATGTATTCTGCAAATCTCGACAGGCACTCCAGATTATACTTGTGGAAGCCCTCGACCCGAAATTCGAGGAACACCAGAATCTTCTCAAGCTCGGCGACGCCAGCACGCTCGCCCATGCCGAGGAACGTAGCGTTGCACCAGTTCGCCCCATACCAGAAGCCCACGAGCGAGATTGTCGTGCCCATGCCGAAGTCGTCATGGATGTGCAGCTCGATGTTCTTGGCTCCCATCTTTTTCAATGCAACGATAATCTTCGGGATGCTGTAAGGGAACTCAGTCATGAAAGGAATGCCGTAGTTCAGCGTGTCGCAAATGCGGAGGATGACATTCTTATCTCTTTCAAGAATTTCCTTGACGAACGGCAGCACGAAGCCCTCAACGTCTGCTCTCGTTATGTCTTCGAGGTGGCAGCGCACCCGTAACCCGTGCGCTAGTGCGTAATCCAGCGCATCGAGGTAGCGTTCCACCGCTTCTTCTCGTCTCTTAAAGCCTATTTTATCGAAAAGGTGCGTGTCAGAAACGGACATCAGAATTCCAGTCTCCGCCAGGTCTAAATCAAGCACCAAATCGATGTCGCTGTGCCTCGCCCGTGCCCAGCCTGTGACTTCGGGGCGTTCGTAGCCAAAGTCTAGCATTTCCTTGACCGCCAACTGGTCGCTTTCGTCGTAGAGGAAGGTTTCCGTTTTTTCTATGCCGATTTCGTGCAGGAACTCGAAAATCTTGACTTTGTGCTCTTTCTTCATGACGATGCCGGGCATTTGTGCGCCTTCACGGATTGTAGAATCGCTGACGAAGATCTCGTGCCCGTCGGGCAACTTTATCCTCGGCATGTCCTCGTAACGCCTAAACATTTCCATCCCTGCCTGCCAAAAGCTTTTTAACCACCCCCTTCTATTGACACACCAGAATAAAAAGGTTTCCCTAAGCGCCGTACAATATGGTGCTATTGGGTCTGAGGGGACATTGTTACAAAAATTTGAGGTGTAGCGGTATGGAGCTCTTGCGGGTGGGCAAGGCGAAGGATGTTTATCTGGACGATGCGGGCGACGTGGTCTTCGTTTTCACCGACCGCGTGACGGCGTTCGACGGGCAAAAGAAGGCGGAGTTCCTGAAAAAAGGGGAGGTCTGCTGCCGTCTCTCCTGCTTCTGGTTCAAGAAGCTGGAAGCTGCTGGCGTGAAAACGCACTTCAAGCGTTTCGTGCCACCGAACCGCCTCGTGGCGGAGCGTCTTGAGATAATCCCCGTGGAGGTGCTTTGCCGAAATCACCTCTATGGCTCGCTGTGGCGGCGTTACGACCGGGGTGAGCTTAATTTGGGCAGCAGCCGCTTGCGCAAGGGCGAACAGCTGGAAAAGCCGTTTGTGGAGTTCACGACGAAGTTCGAGGAGGTGGACCGCCCGATAAAAGAGTCTGAGATTTTGGAGCGACGGTGGCTTACCGACGACGAACTTGAACTCATAAAGAAGACGACGTTGCATGTGAACAACGTGATGAGCGGGTTCTTGCGTGAGCGAGGCATAATTCTTGCGGACTTCAAGTTGGAGTTCGGGAGGAATAATAAAAGAGAGATTTTGCTCGCTGATGAGGTGGGGACGCCAGACGTCTGCCGCTTCTGGGACGCCACCGCTTACGAGCGTGGCGAAATTGTAAGCCTCGACAAAGACGTTTTCAGAGAGGATAAAGGAGATTTGTCTGAGGTTTACCTGGAGGTTTATAAGAGGATCTGTGGCTCAACGCTGAACTCGGTTTGATGCTTCCAACCCTATCCTCAACTTCCAAAACTGCACCTCTCAATCCCACCTTGGTCTGATTTTCACCACTCTGGAGAAGAGAGCGAGGCGTGTGAGGAAAGAGCTTTCAATCCCACCTTGGTCTGATTTTCACTGCTGTCTTTACGTTTTTCGCAAGTTCGTTCAGAACTTTCAATCCCACCTTGGTCTGATTTTCAGCAATTCGTAAATACTGCGCTAGCCCCCGCATAGACTTTCAATCCCACCTTGGTCTGATTTTCAGAGTTCATTGACATCACGAGGACGAAGTATCTCACGATTTTCAATCTTTATAGTTTAAGTGTTACTGAGATTTTGAAGTTCCCGATACTCGGAGTTGCGATTTTAACACTTTCCCTGCAATTTCGGGGCTTTAATCGATGGAATTCCCGTCGTGAGCGTGTTTAGGCTGCGACGTGCGGTGGTTTCCATAAACTTCTTGACATACCATGCATTGTTAGGAATATGAAGATCGCAGTGACTGGGACGCCTGGAACTGGAAAGACGAGTGCGTGCAAAGCTTTCATGAAGGCTCACGGCGACGCTTCCGGGCTGAAACTCGTCGAACTTAACAAAGTGGTGGAGGGGCAGCGGTTTTACGAGGGCTTTGACGAGGAGCGTGGTTGCTATATTGCCGATCTGGAAAAATTGCGAAAATTTGTCAGAACGTTAAACGGCGACGTGCTTTTGGAAAGCCATCTGGCGCATTTGGTCTCTCCCGACTTCGTTATCGTCCTAAGGGCAGACCCGCTCGTGCTCGTGAGGCGTCTCAGAAGTGAAAGCTTCTCTGAAAAGAAGATTAGGGAGAATGCTGAGGCTGAGGCTCTGGATGTAATTCTCGTCGAAGCCTTAGAGGCTTGTGGCAACGACAGTGTCTTCGAGATAGACACGAGCGAGAAAAGCGTTGAAGAAGTGGCGGCGTGCATCAAAGAAATTGTTGAAGCCATTAGAAGTGGAAAGCTGGACGTGGTGAAAGAGAAATACAAGCCCGGCACTCTGGATTGGACGCACAGGCTCGAGGCTCTGAGCGAGTGGCGTTAGCTTTGAGCGGCGTTGCCGAACTTTTCGAGATAAAGTTGAATGTAGGGGCGTTTTTCCACAGCGGCAATGCTCACGCCGAGTTCCTGTAGGAGGGCAAGTATTCTCTTTTTGGCACTTGAGACGTCTTCGGACTTCACTTCCACCTCCAAAAACTCGCCAAGCCCCTCAACGTCGTCGAGCGAGACATGGCAGCCGTTAAATTCGAAAACTTCCCGCCGCTTCCTTATCTCGGCGAGCACCCTGAACCCCATCTTCTTGAGAATCTTAGCGACTGCGTCACCGCTCTCCACGGAAACCTCAAGCTCCTCTCGCACACGAACGTCGGCGTCCGCCCTTCCTTTCTTATAAGTCAGCATCGCCCGCTCGTTCACTTGACGCAAGCGCAGAACCTCCCCGCTCTCCGCAAGCCGCCGGTGTGGAGCGTCGAAATAAATATCAACATGCCGCTCCTCCCTTAAAAAACTGCAGCGAGCCCTGATGAGCCCTTTCGTCTCCTCACCTATTCTGGCTTTGACCTCGACCTCAAACATTTCACTAAGCGTCGTCGCTGCCCACCTTAAACAAGCTCCCGCAAGTAAATTTTATATTTCCCAAGCTTCCCGCCGTAGTTGCCCGCCGATATTTTAAGGACACCCGACACACCTTCGACGCTTTTAATGGTTGCTCGCATCGCCTTCTTGACGATGTCGAGCGAGATGCCATTTATTACTATTTCCGGGATTGAGGCAACGTCCTCCGGCACCTTCGAGTCCGGAATGCTGTTGCGAAGCGTCGGGCAGAACGGGTGGTTCGTCGTCGGTCCGATCTCAGGAAACTTCGTTTCGGGCTTTGAACCCGCAGAGCAAATATCGAACGGCGTTATTGCGCCTTTAACGTCTCGGACGGCGGCGACGGCACACCTCCCCGCCTCCAAAGCGGAACGCATCGAGTCGCAGAAGAACCAGACGTTTCCGCCCATCACGCCGACCCCATAGCTCAACTGTTTCTCGATTATGAACTCGCCCATCATTATCGGCACTACTATTACCTCACGCTCGTGCCGCTCTTCGACGGTCTCGTAGCCGTCGCCACAATGCCCGATCCGTCGCATCGTGTCTATTTTTCCTTTTGCTTCCACGCTCTCGAGCGGAGCGTCGAAGACCGCCGTAGTTGGCACCACAAGGATGCCCTGTCGCACCCGCTTTGAAAGCTCGAATTCTAGCCGCTCCACCGAGCCTTGCACGTCCTTTGGGTCATAACTCGTCCATATTTGTATGATCGCACCCTTACGCCCGTCAGGCGTTTCATCCTTGCTCAAAAAGCACTCCACGCCGCCTTCAGACTCGCCGAAAACCGTGCACGGCAGAGCGGTGGCGCCAAACGCTGCTCTTTTCAAGAGCTCTTCATCGCCGGCGGTCACGCAAAGACGCACAAAAAGCCCATCGAAGGCTTCACAAAACGTATCCTCGATCATCAAATCACCTTTTATGAAATACAACTTCCCAATAAAAATGTTTTTAGCGGGAAGAAAACTGGTGGGTGATAAACTCGCTGTCATCACTGATATAACAATTTTGAGTTCTGACAGCTTTTGTTAAAGCATCACGCTGAGCAATGTATTCATGTCTATTGGTGACGCTTCATTTAGTGATTACGTTTTCCGTTAACATTTTTGATTTTATCTATGTTATACCGCTTACATGTGAGCTGCTCCACGACTGAAGGCGGGAGCTTCACGCCTCTCCGCCCAGGCTCCTTGAGGAGCACCGCTCCGGAGCCGAGCTTCACGACGGGGCTGGCTCACCGCAGCCCCTGACTGCAGGATATACCCGCAGCCTCGCTAATAACAAAATTGCAAACAATATATAAACCTAACGGCGATTCGGTTCAAACCATAAGCTTTCTCGCCGAAATCTTGTAAA
>NZ_JBMXYC010000045.1:0-18274 GCF_053996935.1 Candidatus Alkanophaga liquidiphilum | reverse complement strand
AGATGCGAAGTGGCTATACAAGAAAGCGAAGCGGATGAAAGGTGTTCCAATAAGAAAAGATTTGATAGATATTCAAAGAAGGGACACGAAAATAGCCAAATACTGGGCGAGGATAAGGGTAAAAGGTGTGAGGGGTGGCGTCAAGGTTGCTTTAGCTCATCAGCCTTTCAATTTTGAGGAGTGGGATGTATGTGAGTCTCTACTTGTCAGGACGGAGGAAGGGGAGTTCTACTTGCATGTGACGGTCAAAAGGGAAATAGAGCTAAAGGAGGAATACTTATCCATCATAGCGATAAACGTGGGAGCGAGATGGGTAGCCGTGTCGGTGGCACGGCACCGCAGCAGACCAAAGTTCTACGGTAAAAGAGTGAGGGAAGTTAGGGGAAAGTATTTCTGGCTGAGGCGTAAGCTCGGAAGGGAGAAGAAGCAGAGGGCGATAAAGAAGATAGGAGACAAGGAGCGAAGGACGGTGAATGATGAGCTTCACAAGATAGCGAAGAGCATCGTTGATGAGGCGGAAAAGCACAACGCAGCAATAGCGATGGGAGACTTAAATGGTGCTAAAAACAACAAGAGAGGGAGGAAGGGCAACAGGAAGGTCAATTCTATGCCGTTTTATAAACTGAAGGAATACATCAAGTATAAAGCATTGGAGAGAGGAATTACGGTGATAGAAGTTCCAGAGTTCAATACGTCAAAGCAGTGTTCTCGCTGTGGTTCAATGAATACAGAAAGACCTTCCCAAGGATTGTTCATCTGTAGAGATTGCGGCTACCAGATTAACGCCGATGTGAATGGAGCTAAAAATATATTGAAACGAGCCATGGGCTACATGCTCATGGTAGGGGCTGTGGTGACCCAGCCCGACGGGGAGCGGTTCGTCCTGAGCGAGCCACACTCCCCAACCTCGTCCGGCGGATGCCCCTTTCAGTGAGGGGAGGAGGTCACGATGAACATCACGGCGCTCAAAGGCAGAATCTTGGAGATAATATCGCTATGCGTGGCGGTCTTGTTCTGGCAGATAATATCGGATTACGTTGTGCGCAACCCCTTCGTCTTGCCAAGTCCCTATCTTGTGGCGTGCTCGTTGCTCGGGCTCTGGACAATGCTCCCTATGGACATCGTGATCAGCATGCTGCACTTCAGCATCGGAGTCTCGTTCGGAGCGCTCGTCGGTGTCTCAGTAGGCGCCGTCACGGGTTGGTTCCGTGTCGCCGATAGGGTTGCTGATCCTTTAATTGAGATAGTGCGACCCATACCCCCGCTTGCATGGGTGCCGTTCGCCATTGTTTGGTTCCATCTGACGCATCAAGCCGCAGGCTTCATCGTCTTCATAGGAGCAGTCTTTCCGATACTGATAAACACGTATGCAGGGTTCAGAAGCGTGCCCAAAGACCTTGTGGACGCCGCACTCGTCTTGGGATGTAAGAGGAAAAGCCTGATGTTTAGAGTGGCATTCCCATATGCGTTGCCGTTCATTGCTACCGGCATCCGTATCGGCATGGGTATAGGTTGGATGTGCGTCGTCGCCGCCGAAATGTTCGGCGTGAGCCGCAGCGGTCTTGGCTACCGCCTCTTTCAGATATTTTACCCGCATCACAAGATGGCGGAACTTATGCTCTACATGCTTGTCCTCGGGCTCATATCGCTGCTCATCGACCGCACTTTCAGGTATTTTGTGGAGGAAAAGCTGTTGACGTGGAAAAAAGGGCTGATAGCAGAGGCTTGATGGATATAGCCGTGCTGGAAGCAGTTGAACATGAGATGCGCGATTTTCACACTCCTACCGCCGGAAGCCCAAACGGGAGGGCTTGGCGAGTTCTACTTCGCTGTGCGAAACTCTACTTCGCTGTGCGTTTCTGCGTTATAATGCGGCGGGAATGGAACAAAAGAAAAAGAATATAATGAACATCCTCAAAGGAGAGAACTGATGGCGGTGGAGGCGCTTAGAGAGATAAGAGCTGCGGAAGAGGATAGCAGGAGGAGGATAGAGGAGGCGAGAGCGGAAGCTGAGAGCATAATAAAAGAGGCGGAGCAGGAGGTTGCGAAAATCGCCGAGGCTGCGAAGGAGGAGATTAAGCGGCAGGCGCAGGAAATAATGGAGCAAAAGCTGAAAGAGGCAAAAGCGGAGGAGGAGAAGATTTTGGCGGCGGCGGAAGAGGAAGTAAGGAAGCTGAAGGAGAGCGCTTCTTCTAAGATGAACGCCGCTGTGGACGTCGCATTGAAAATGCTTTTAGGAATCACTTAGCTGAAGGCGAGGCTTATGGGCGCTACTGAGATTATTAACAGGATAAGAGAGGAGGGGGAGAAAGAGCGGGAGCGGATTCTAAACGAGGCGAGAGAGCGGGCGAGGAAGATCATTGAAGACGCACGGGCTGAGGCTGAAAGCAGTAAGAAAAGGGCTTTGGAAGAGGAGGCGCGGCGTGCGGAAGCCGAGAAGCTGCGCCGCATCCAGACCGCAAGGCTCGAAGCTCGCAGGAGGAGATGGCTGGCGCAGGAGGAGCTGATAAAGGATGCGATGGACAAAGCCATCGGGCAGATAAAAATAGTAAAGGAGAGGGGGCTCGGCGGGCATAAATACGACGACATCCTGAAAGGGCTGATAAAGGCGTCGGCGGCGAGCGCCGGCGGCGGCGATCTCGAAGTTATTCTCAGCGAGGACGACGCTCGCCTCATCAGCAAGAGTACCCTAGATGAAATCTCAAAAGAAATCGGCGCCCACCTGACTCTCTCAGAAGAGCGAGCGAAAAGCATCGGCGGCGTCATCGTCAGGACCAAAGACGGCAAAATCTCGGTGGACAATACCTTCGAAAAGAGGCTGGAACGCCTTTCCGCCTCCATAAGGGACAAGGTCGCTGAGGTATTGTTCAGGTGAGCGTGATGCTTGCAGTTATTGGCGACCCGGACACCGCAACCGGCTTCAGGCTTGCGGGCATTGAGCGTGTGTATGAAGCATCGGAGGACGAGGACATCTCAGAACTGCTCAACAGACTGGAGAAGGAAGGCGTCTCCATAATCATAATGACGGAGCTGCTTGCAGAGCGGAACAGGAATGCAATAAAAGAGATTAATGCAAGGAAGAAGAGCGTAGCTCCGATAATCGTGGAGATTCCCGACAAGAAAGGTCCGATTGAGAAAGTGGATATGATAGGTGAACTCACGAGGCGGGCTGTTGGCATTGTGATAAAGTAGGGGGTGTTGTTGTGGCTGAGGAGAAGGGCATGATGATAAGGATTGCGGGACCGCTCGTCGTGGCGGAGCAGATGAAAGGAAGTAAGATGTATGAGGTTATAAGGGTCGGCGAGGAGCGGCTGCTCGGCGAGGTTATACGGCTGGAAGGCGATAGGGCATATATTCAGGTGTATGAAGATACCACGGGTCTTAAGCCTGGCGAGCCGGTCTTCAGGACCGGAGCGCCGCTTTCTGTCGAGCTTGGACCCGGAATTTTGAAGAACTTCTACGATGGCGTGCAGCGACCGCTTGACGTGATAAAAAGCAAGGCGGGGGATTACATCACTCGGGGCATAGACGTGCCGGCGCTCGACCCAGAGGCGAAATGGGATTTTAAGCCCGTCGCCGAGGAGGGGAAGCCCGTGACGGGCGGCGATATCCTCGGCGAAGTTCCCGAGACGAAAGTTATCGTCCACAAGGTCTTAGTGCCGCCGGGTGTTAGTGGGAAGCTCGTGGAGATAAAAGAGGGGAAGTTTACGGTGAACGACGTCATTGCCGTCGTGGAGGCAGACGGGGAGGAGAAGGAGCTGACAATGAAGCAGCGCTGGCCGGTGCGGCGGGGACGCCCCTACAAGGAGAAGCTGGACCCGGCGGAGCCTTTGCTGACAGGGCAGCGCATCTTCGACACATTTTTCCCGATAGCAAAGGGCGGCACCGCCGCCATCCCGGGTGGCTTCGGCACCGGGAAGACGGTCATGCAGCACCAGCTTGCGAGATGGGCGAACTCGCAGGTCATCGTTTACATCGGCTGCGGTGAGCGTGGCAACGAGATGACAGAAGTTCTTGAGGACTTCCCAGAGCTTATTGACCCTTACACTGGGGAGTCGCTCATGGAGCGTTCGACGCTCATCGCAAACACCTCGAACATGCCAGTCGCCGCACGGGAGGCGTCGGTTTACACTGGAATCACGCTCGCTGAGTATTACAGAGATATGGGCTACGACGTCGCCATTCAAGCAGACTCCACTTCAAGATGGGCGGAGGCGATGCGGGAAATTTCAGGCAGGCTTGAGGAGATGCCTGGTGAGGAAGGCTTCCCTGCTTACCTTGCAGCTCGTCTTTCAGAGTTCTACGAGCGTGCTGGCAGGGTCAAGGTTCTGGGCTCCGACGAGCGCCTCGGCTCGGTTACCGTCGTCGGTGCGGTCTCGCCGCCGGGCGGCGACTTCTCAGAGCCGGTGACGCAGAACACGCTGCGTGTGGTGAGCGTTTTCTGGGCGCTCGACTCGTCACTCGCGGACCGCAGGCACTTCCCGGCGATAAATTGGCTGCGCAGCTACTCCTTATACGTTGACGACTTGCGGGAGTGGTATGTGAAGAACGTCGCCGAAGACTTTAACACGCAGCGGGACGAAATGATGGCAATTCTACAGAGGGAGGCGGAACTTCAGGAGATCGTGCAACTCGTCGGGGCAGATGCGCTGCCAGAGCGGGAGCGGGAGCTTCTGGAGGTTGCGAGGATGGTCAGGGAGGACTTCCTTGCGCAGAACGCCTACCACGAGGTTGATTCTTATTGCCCGCTTGAGAAGATGTATCTTATGGGAACGGTCATTTTGGAGTTCCACAAAGAGGCGCAGAAGGCGATAGATGTGGGCGTGCGGGTGGAGAAGATACAAGAGATGAAGATAAAGGACGAGATAGCGCGGATGAAATACGTGAAGAACGAGGAGTTCAGGCAGAAATTCGAGGAGTTGATGAGCGCCTTGCATGAGGAGTTTAAGAAGTTGAGGGAGGAATAAAGAGGTGGGAATATGAGCGTGGACGTTTCCGCACGGGAATACACGACGATTTCCGAAGTCTCAGGACCCTTGGTGATTGTGGAAGGTGTGGAGGGCGCCTCCTATGGTGAGGTCGTCAAGATCTTCACGCCCGACGGCGAGGAGAAAACAGGACAAGTGCTCGAAACGAGAAGCGACCTCGCAATCGTCCAAGTCTTCGAAGGCACCTCCGGAATCGACACCAAAAGCACAAGGGTCCGCTTCACCGGCGACATCATGCGGGTGGCGGTCTCGCAAGACATGCTCGGTCGCATCTTCGACGGGCTCGGACGCCCGATAGACGGCGGTCCCGAGATAATCCCAGAGGACAGACTCCCGATCACGGGCGCCGCCATCAACCCAACAGCCCGTGCGTATCCGAGAGAGTTCATACAGACCGGTATCTCCACGATAGACGGCATGAACACGCTCGTTCGCGGTCAGAAGTTGCCGATATTCTCGGGTGCGGGCATGCCGCATAACGACCTTGCGGCGCAAATCGCAAGGCAAGCAAAAGTTCTCGGCACGGAAGAGCCGTTCTCCGTCGTATTTGCTGCGATGGGCATCACCTACGAGGAAGCTTCCTTCTTCATGCGGGACTTCGAACGCACCGGCGCCATCGAGCGAATCGTGGCGTTCATGAACCTCGCCGACGACCCCGCGATTGAGAGGATCATCACGCCGAGGATGGCGCTGACGACTGCGGAGTTCTTGGCTTTCGAATACGACATGCACGTCCTTGTTATCCTTACCGACATGACGAATTACTGCGAGGCTCTCCGTGAGATTTCGGCGGCGCGTGAGGAAGTCCCGGGGCGGCGTGGCTACCCTGGCTACATGTATACCGACTTGGCGACGAACTATGAGCGTGCTGGCAGAATTCGTGGCAAGAAGGGCTCAATCACGCAGATTCCGATACTTTCGATGCCTGACGACGACATCACGCACCCAATCCCTGACCTAACGGGCTATATCACTGAGGGGCAGTTCGTGCTCTCAAGAGACTTACACCGCCGTGGTATCTACCCGCCGGTGGACGTGCTGCCGTCGCTGTCGAGGCTGATGAAAGAGGGCATAGGCGCCGGGCGCACGAGAGAAGACCACGCCGACGTCTCAAACCAGCTGTATGCGGCATATGCCGAGGGTCGGGACATGAGGGAGCTCGTCGCTGTCGTCGGCGAGGAGGCGCTGACGCCACGAGACCGAAAATACTTGGAGTTTGCCGACGAGTTCGAGCGGCGTTTCGTAACTCAAGGACGCTACGAGGAGCGGACGATTGATGAGACACTTGACCTTGGCTGGGACCTCTTAACGATGTTCCCGGAGGGTGAGCTGAAACGTATAGACCCGAACATTCTCAAAAAATACCACCCCAAATATCGAAGCTCCACGACATAATCTCAGCCGCATAATTAATTTCTCCTTTTTCAATACTTTGCAGCAAAAACCTTAAGTGGACGGTATAATAATGAGCAGAGTAACGATATTCATTACATTTGCTACACCATGGATAATTGCAGCAATAGCTTTTGCAATATTATAAAAAGCGCACTGATGTTAGAAAGAGCGGATAGAAATCACGTAACTGATTTGTTGATTGTTGTGTCGATTATTTATATTTGGCAGTTACACTCACACCTTATTTTCCCGCAATGCACGAGTCGATGGCGTTTGCAAGCTCTTTGATTTTTTATACGGTTTTATAATTCTAGTTTATAAGGGGTTTAAAGAGGGTTATCAAGAGAGTCTTAGAGAAAAGTAGTGAGAGTTCTGATGTAGGCGGCGTAGTGGAGCATACCAGCCACTTCCTCTTGCCCAATCAAAAAACTCATTAAATTTAATCTCTAAGAAAATAGCAAAATGCCGGCGATGGAAAAATTTACGAGCTTGCAGTTCTCACCGACCGACTTCAGATACGCAGTCGAAGACCTCCGGGAATACCTTTCAGAGGAAGCTTTCATCCGCTACAAAGCTAAAGTTGAGGCGGCACTCGCAAAGGTGTTTTTGAGGCGAGGGCTGATAAGCGAGGAGATTTGTAAGGAGATCGAGGAGGCGTGCCGAGAGGTTTCCGCCGCTGAGGTTTACGAGGAGGAACGACGGACGAAGCATGATATTCGAGCGTTGGTGAACGTAATTCGGCGGAAGGTGAGCGACGCCGCAAAGCCATTCGTGCACCTCGCCGCCACGTCCTACGACATCGTGGACACCGCAAACGCACTGCGTCTGCGGGATGCGACGCTGAACGTCATCCTTCCTGACATGCTTGCGCTTGAGCGTTGTTGGATTCAGCTTGCGAAGCGTGAGAAGGCGACGCTGCAAATCGGCAGAACGCACGGACAGCACGCCGAGCCTATAACTTTTGGATTTGCAATCGCCCAATACGTGGAGCGCTGGGGCACTCGCATCTTAAAATTCAAGGAAGCGGCTGAAAACCTCGTTGGCAAGTTCTCGGGGGCGGTTGGCGCTTACAATGCGGCGTCGTTGCTCTTTGACGACCCTGAAGCTTTTGAGCGCGAGGTGCTTGCAGAGTTAAAGCTGAAGCCCGCAAGGATAAGCACGCAGATCGTGCCGCCGGAGCCGCTGAACGATTTTATTCATGCGGCGGTCTCGGCGTTCAGCGTGCTTGCGAACTTCTGCGACGACATGCGGCACTTGCAACGCACCGAGATAAGCGAAGTGGCGGAGGCTTTTACGACGGAGCAAGTTGGCTCTTCGACGATGCCGCATAAGAAAAATCCCGTAACCTTCGAGAGCGTTAAGAGTCTGTGGAAGCGTTTCATGCCTTTCGTCGTGACGGCACATTTCGACCAGATTTCAGAACATCAGCGGGACCTCACGAACTCGGCGTCGCAACGCTACATCCCGGAGCTGCTCGTGATTTTCGACCACTGCGTGCGCTCGGTCCGCCGAGTTTCCGAGAAGCTCGTCGTCGACGCCGAGAGCATGCGGCGGAACTTCGAGCTCTCGAAGGATAAGATAATTGCGGAGCCGCTTTACGTCCTTCTCTCGCTCTACGGGCATCCCGACGCCCATGAGTGTGTGAGAAAGCTCGTCTTGAAGGCGGAGGAGGAGGGTAAATCCCTCAAAGAAATCGCTCTTGAAGATGAAGAGCTTGCAGAATACGTTAAGAAGTTCACGCCTCTGCAGAGTAAAATAGCGTTCAACTCCGAGAAATACGTGGGCATTGCTGCGAAAAAGGCTGAGAAAATAGCGGATTATTGGGAAAAGCGTTTGAAAGATTCGTTTATCGCTAAGGAAAAGATTTAAGATTTGGAGCATCGCTGTTGCTTAGAGCATCGCTGTTGCGCAGCGCCATTCAGTCGCCTATCGTGGGTTCTATTCATATCCTTTTTATTTCCAACTCCACAGTTATCCCCCTCGTCGTCGAATCCCTTGCGTCGGTAGCGGCGGTGACAGCTCCTAAGCAAAGCCTCAAGCGTTTCACTATGTTAGCTGCTTGCACCACGAGCTGGCAGGTCGGGACGCTGATATAGGGCTTACGGCGATGCGTCGCGAGGAAGCACGCCATCGCCACGTCGAACGTTGTTTCTCCCATACCCGTCGGCGCCACTGTTGCAAAGCTTTCTCCTGAGAGCTCGTTTCGCCCAGAACCTCTGTAAACTTCTTATTCTGCCAACGGAACGTTCGAAAAATCTATGAAGGGCTCAAGCAACTCTAAGCGCAAAAACTTTTTGAAGTCCTGGTCTTCAACATGGCAGCGGCCTCTATTAACATCCCCGACGTTCAGGATGTCGCTACACGCCGGACAGAGTTCCTCGTACAACGCAACTGCCATCTTTCAGCATTGCGTTCCGAACCTTTTTACTCTAGCGTCCATTAATTGACGGCTCTTTCAAAATCTGGACAGGCTCTTGATGGGCAAGTTCTGGAAACTCAAGGAATTCAACATCTACTCTATCATTTAAAATTCTTACCTCTTTTATAAAAAGCCGAAAGTTTGAGAGCTGGAACTTTTTGGTATTTATGAAGATGCAGGTTTCTCTTGTTGTTTTAGTATAACGATTTGGGGATATGTGAAGTTCGCGGAGCGGTAGCGGAGCAAATTTGGGCGAGTGTTAGCGAGCCACATATCCGCTTGTTAGGCGTGGGCGTTAGCCCCAAAGTGAGCGAAAGCGAGCGGAGAGTTGGGGGAAGTCACAACATATTCAATTATGCTTCCTGGTTGGATATTATCAATTTCTTCAAATCTTCGATAAATTTGTCAAACATTTTTACTTTATCGCTTTCTTCAACTTCTTCCTTACACATTACATAACTTCCGTCCGTATCAACTTCAACTATTGCTCTACCCTTCTTCGCTGGTATTTTAGTTTTTAAAGTTCCATCTTCATCTAGTGTTATGAAAAATACTTTAATATGCTTAGTAACTTCATCTTGCATCAATTTTAATTTCCAGTAGCCAGTTTGCGCGATTCTTTCTCTCAGTGTTATTTTACTTGAAATAACAGCAATTACCTTCAAAGTTCTAGGGTCATAGATTATTATATCAACGTCTGGCAGATGTGCTCCAAATTCACCATAATCTATCAGAAGATTCCTTTTTACTTGACTCAATTCTTTAGATAAATTCCTACTGTTAGTTCTTTCCAACGTGTTCCCTTCAACAACTTTTAGTCCTAAGCTCTCTACTTCATCTTTGATTATATACATTATTAGCTTTTCAAAATTCTTTCCCTTGAAAGCTCTCCACGATTGTTCATGATCTTTATTCGGCGTTGGTTTCTTCAGCCAATCCCTTTTATGAATTTCCTTGGCTTCTTTCAATAATTCTGAAATACGCTTATACGCTTCGGATCCATATTTCTTTTTCTTCTCTTCATATAATCTAACTAAATCCTCAAATTTCATCTTTATCCCTCCTTGTATGAGTGCTTCTTTTCCTCTCGTAATATGTCCAGTTTATTTTTCTGGGTTTTTGCTTCTTTTTCTCCTTGGTAGGCTTCCTCACTATTATCAAATACTTGAATCCTCGTAGGAAGAAATTAAATCTTCGTGCTCTATTATGCCAAACATCCGTATGAGACGCCTGCCCCCTTCTAGCCACACAGATAATATCCACAGGTTCGAAGTATTTACATAAACGCTCGTAAATCTTGAATCCTACAGGAGTAAATCTCTTTTGGACCCATTGATCACCAATGAGCCAACCTAACACTTTTCCTGGTTTTAAAATCCTATAACATTCCTTCATCACCTTTTCGAGTTCATCGTAAAACCTTTCATCTTCACATGAAATTTTACCTATACAGTCAGGATGGTCATTGTATCTTATGTTATCACCATACGGGGAATCTATAAATATCATGTCCACCGAATTATCTTCTAAAGGGATATTCCTTGCATCATTTTGGATTACATCTGGACGTGTTGGTGCTATATCATAACATATGCAGCGACGCCCCTCCTCTCTGCATACATCAAGGGTTGTGCCGCTTCCTGCCATAGGGTCAACTATGAGGTCTCCAGGGTCCGTATATCTCCAGACCATATTGTAAATTATTAGTGCAGGGGTAACTCCCGGATATTTATTATCTCCTTTGGGAGTAAGACCATAGCTTTGTCGCGGAAAATCCCAAAACGTTGTGCTCTCAATAAGTGGAATTTCGTCTTCTATATCTCTTTCATTGATATGTTTTTTAACTTTCTTTTTTTCTTCTAAAATTAAACGGATGGTTTCGTTGTCTTTTACATTCAGATTGTTCAGCAATGTCGTATTTGGTATGAACAAGTTTAAAAAATCTAATAACTTTTTGCCATATAATGGTGTATTTCTTTTTATTTCAAATTTTTTCAATATTTTCTCCGCTCGTGGTATTTTTATAATTTCCCCTAAAATTTTGACTCTTACTTGATATGGATATCGCCCTTTCCATGCTTCGGGCACTATTTTGAATCCACCGTCTGAAACAGCTTTAAATACGCCATATAGAGTATCGGTATCTATATTGACCAAGAAAAGTAAATCATCTTTTCTAATTCTAATAACCACCGGACCGTGAATTCTATCTGTGCCAAATAATAATCTCTCAAAACATTCCGATTCTGTTTTGTTTGAACAGGTGAAAATAAATCCCCGAATTGGTTTGTCATCTGTGGTTTTCTGTAGTTCTATATTATCCATACTTGTTTCCATCTTTATATTTTTCCCTCTCACTTCATTCATAGGGACTGCCTCCGATTACGCCTAACTCATTCATATCAGAACTGTTCGGGTATGCTCCCAAATAAGAAATATATGCGAACTGCTCGCATACACTCCCCTCTGGACGGCTACTGTTTTTTGTACTTACATGAGTATAAATCTCTGTTGTTTTTGAGCTTTTATTCCTTAAAAGCTCTTGAATATACCTTAAGTCAATTCCACTATCTAAAAGATGTGTAGCAAAACTATGCCTTAAAGAATGCACAGAAACATCTTTATTAACCTTGGCTTTCCTACAGGCGTTCTGAAAGATCTTTTGAACGGCTCTCGCAGGTATATGCTTCTCTTTATTCCAACTTAGAAATAGCTCTTTTTGAGGTTTTTCTTTCTTTTCGTATTCTTGCAAGGTTTGAAGAGCAACATTGGAGAGTAAAGTATAACGATCTTTTCTACCTTTTGAGGTTCTAATGTAAATCAGTTTTCTATTGGCATCTATATCTTTGGGTCTGAGCTTTATGGTCGCTCCAACCCGCAATCCACCAGAATACATAAGCATTAAAATGGCTTTGTGTTTTATGTTAGAAGTAGCATTCAATATCTTTTTCCCCTCTTCCTTACTTAAAACAACAGGCAATTTTTTATCTTTTGGGGGGCGTTTTATTTCATAAATAAAATTTCTCTTCAAGACCTCTCCATAATAAAATTTCAAAGCATTTATAATAACATTCAAAGTAGATGCAGCGACTTTCTTTTGATTTACCACATAATAAAGATATTCCTTAATATCTTTATTTTCTATCTCCTTTGGTGTCTTTCCAGAAAATAAAAGGAAATCCCTGTTAATTCTTATGTAGGACTTGATAGTCCTCCTTGAATATTTTCTTATGGAAAGTTCTTTCTGTAATGGGATAAGATAAAAGTAAGGATCAATAACAAGATTCTCTACAAAAAGAGACTGTAGTTTTGTTATCAAATCTTCACTGTAAGGGACTTTCCAGTATTTTCTTTGTAGATTCCATCTTCTTCCAGAAATCATCTTTATCTTCTTTATTAACTCCTGATTGTAAGGAATGCGAATTATAATCTTGTCATTTTTCCCAATCTCAATTTTCACGGCGGGGATTTTGCCTTCCTTTGCCATTTTATAAAGAGTGGATTTTCCTATTTTTAAATATTTCGCGGTCTCCTCAAGGGTCATTATTTCAGAAAACCCTTCCCTCATAGTTTTAACTCCTTTTGAGCCTACCAAAGTCATCATTTAACCTCACATAATAATATAGCAAAGAAAAGCAAAAAGTCAAGTCCATTTTCAAAAAATTTTTCCTTTTCAGGGCGGGTGCGGGTGGCATCATCAATCCAGAATAGGAGAAAGAAAGAGTCTTATTCTTCCTGCTTTCTTCCTTGTGCGGATAAGTTGGAAGGATATTTTGAAGGAGTTTGAAACAGCCATTAAAACGGCTCGGCATTTAACTTAACGAGAGAAGTTTGATGTGACACTAAAAGGAAGCTTCAAGGTAAAATGCCAGAGCCGCTCGTGCACTTCATAATCCCGTTTTTCGTGCTATTGAGTGTAGGCGTGAAGCCGAAGCGTGCCGCCGCGCTCGCAATCCTGCCGGACTTCGACGTATTCATACACACGCACCGCACGTTCTATCATTCCTGTGTAGTCTTGCTGTCATTTTGCATCCAACTTCTCCTTTTTCCGCTGGCGGCGCTCTGAACTACTAAGATATGTGGAGCCGCCACGCTTTGCCTCCTTAGCCATCCATTCCTTGACCTATTTTGTTACTACACTGTAGTGCTCTGGCTACTGCTCGATAAGAGCGTTTGGATTTATGTCGAACCCCTCATGAATCTCGGCAGTTTCCACGTCTATTTTTATTTTGACATTCGGCTTATGCCCACAAGCCTCAGCGAGCCGCCGAGTGTCGACGTGCCTGTGATTACAAGCACGGGCGTTGGCATCACGCTCCTCCTGCTTGCCATTGTGGCGTTGAGCTTCCCGGCAACTCTGATGTCGGTAGCCTTCGATGCGTCAGTATGCGGACCTATAGCTTCAGACATTCTAACGTGTCGGCATTCATCTCAAGAGCGGAGGAAGTTCGTGATTTTCCTCGCAAGGCTACTTCTGTTATACATGCTCTGCACCCGCACGAACGTCGTGTCCGCAAGCAAGCGTCGTCATCGCATTGAGAGTTCCTCCCTCGAATATCACGATGCCATCAAGCGTCTTTGCATTAAAACAACGTTCGCGACCTATTGCTTGTTCATCCTCTGCAACGCCAGAAAGCGGTCTCAGCACTTTGTAAAAAGGCAGCTGATTGGGGACAAACTTCAAAGTTTCACATTCATAAAATCCGCGACGACGAACACGTCTTTGTCGCCACGCCCCGACAGGTTTACTACAATGACCTCGTTGTTGCTCATACTCCTTGCAAGCTTCACCGCCTTATGAACTGCGTGCGCCGACTCCAATGCAGGGACAATCCCCTCGCACTCGCAGAGCAACTGGAAGGCGTCAATCGCCTCCTCGTCAGTGGCTACGTCCACCTCAACACGTCCCGCTTCCATTAGGTGACTTAGCTCCGGACCCACGCCCGGGTAGTCGAGACCGGCGGCGATGCTGTGCGTCGTCCTAATCTGCCCGTGTTCGTCCTGCAAGAATTTAGAGAGCATGCCGTGCAGGACGCCGTCCTCGCCTGCGGTCAGGGAAGCTCCATGCTTCTCGGTTTCCAAGCCGAGCCCACCGGCTTCGACGCCGACGAGCCGCACATCATCATCAAGGAAGTCGTAGAAAATGCCCATGGCGTTGCTGCCGCCGCCGACGCATGCCACGATGACGTCAGGAAGCTTTCCCTCTTTTTCAAGAATCTGTTGCTTCGCTTCCTTGCCTATTATCCTCTGAAACTCCCTGACGATCGTGGGGTAAGGATGAGGGCCAACGACGCTGCCTATCAGGTAATAAGTGGTCTCGACGTTGGTAATCCAATCTCGTAGGGCTTCGTTAATTGCATCCTTCAAGGTTCGAGAGCCCGTGTCCACAGGAATCACGCTTGCGCCGAGGAGCCGCATCCTGAAGACGTTCAGCTTCTGGCGTTCCACGTCCTCAGTGCCCATGTAAACCTCGCATTTCAGCCCGAGGGCGGCGCATGCCATCGCAGTCGCCACGCCGTGCTGCCCGGCGCCGGTCTCAGCGATGACCCGCGTTTTGCGCATGTATTTTGCCAGGAGTGCCTGCCCAAGCGTGTTGTTCAGCTTGTGGGCGCCGCCGTGCACGAGGTCTTCCCGCTTCAAGTAAATCTTGGCGCCGCCTACGCGCTCCGTCAGCCGCCGTGCGAAGTAAAGCGGCGTTGGACGCCCTGCGTAGTCCCGCAGCAGCCAATTTAGTTCTTCCTGAAAGGCAGAGTCCTTGCTGTATTTCTTGAAGCCAGCTTCAAGCTCCTCAAGCGCCGGAATCAGGGTTTCAGGCACGAACCTCCCGCCAAACTTTCCAAATTTGTGCGTCATCTCTACCGCCATTGGCTGTAATCTAATTTTTGTTTTCGTCGCTTTATTTTATCTCTTTTTAATCTTAAGTCCGCTTTGGCGTGCGTATAACGTGTCCAGGGAATACGACGCTTGCAAGACTCAGCGAGCGGGTCGGGGCAGGGATGCAAGCGGTATAAATACTCTTCAAATCATCGCCAAATTCTTTCTCGATGTTATCCAGCCGCAAAACTCCTACTTGATACTTTGCGTAGTGTAAGCAAACGCATACTGTCGTTAATACGCTGTTTCGCTTACTATTTATTGCCCTTTCTGACAAACTCAGATAATTTCGGAGATTTGAATTCCATCAAAAATTTCTTTATTCTTCTCTCAGCCAGTTGTACATATTCTCCTTCTATGTCATATATAATGGCGATTTGTATTTATTGCTGCAATGGCGGTCTCATAAGTGTAGAGCCGAATTAACCTGTAAGGAAGCTCAACAGGGAAAGGCGCTGGATGTCCAACTTTATGTGCAGGTTCTGCCGGAAACGTCCATACGCTTTTGGTAAATTCAAGAAATTCTTCTCTTGAAATTGTGCTTTTTCTCCGTTTTGGATTCTTTCTTGAAAATGTGCCCTTAGAGAAAACCAGAACATATTCATGGATATCACGTAAAGTTGGATTAGCAGCAGAAAGCCAAGAACCCCATGCGGTTTGATGGGCTTGCGCTTGAAGACTTATTCCAAATAATTTCACCTCTCATCAAAAATTCCAAATCAAGCATATCCTTGAATTAATGAAGGGAGACGTAGGGTTTCCTTCCTAAATTTGCTATATTGATAGATACATGCTCTACCTCCAGGCACGAGAGCCCTATAAACCTCCTTCCACACTATTTTTAAAAATTTTAAGTATTCTTCAAGTGTGAACATCTTTGTCTTTCCTTTTCAGGTAAAGCAGGTATTTCCATTTTGACCCCATCTTACGTATCAATTTGACTTGGTCTTCTTCCTCAAAACCTCAGCCCCTTCGGCAGCTTAAACGGCAGTCGCCCGCCTCGCATCGTTTTTATGGCTTTTTGCATCATTTTGTAGTAGCGGAGGAGCTCGTTAACTTCTTCGGTTCGGGCGCCGGCGCCCCGTGCGATTCGCAGCACTCTCGAACGGTCAATTATCTTCGGATTTGCCAGCTCTTCTTTTGTCATGGAGTCCATGATCACTTTAAAGCGGTGCAGCTTCTCGTCAGTAATCTGGAAAGCTTCGTCGTCAAGCTTCAGCCCCGGTAGCCCGCCAAACATGCCAAGTGGAAGCATCTGGAAAAGCTGCTTCAGCGGTCCCATTTTGCGCAGTGCCTCAAGCTGCTCGTAGAGGTCTTTCAGTGTGAACTTCCCTCGGAGCCAGTCCGTCGCCGCCTCTGCAGCTTCAGCGCCTAAGCTCTCCTCCATTTTTTCTACCAGTGATTTTATGTCGCCCATGCCGAGGAGTCTTGAGATGAAGCGGTCGGGCTCGAACTTCTCAAGGTCTTCGACGGTCTCGCCGACGCCGAGGAACGCAATTGGAGCGCCAACCTCTGCAACCGCCGAAAGCGCTCCTCCGCCTTTCGCCGTGCCGTCCATTTTGGTGATGATGATGCCGGTGATGCCGACAGCCTCGTCGAACGCTTTAGCTTGCGTCGCTGCGAGCTGCCCGATGCTGGCATCAAGCACGAGCAATCGGTGGTCAGGACGCACTACCTCTCCTAACCGCCGCAACTCCTCAATCATATCTTCCTCAAGAGCGTGCCGCCCCGCAGTATCCACTATGAGCACGTCGTATTTCTCAAACTCCTTTAACCCTGCCTCCACTATTCTTAAAGCTTCTTGCGTGCCGCTGCCGCCGTCGGCGCCGCCGTAAAAGGGCACGCCAATGCTCTCGCAGAGCTGTTTCAGCTGGTCTTTGGCGGCGGGTCTGTAAACGTCGGCGCAGATGACCGCCGGCTTCAACCCTTTTTTCTGAAAATAGCGGGCGAGCCTCGCACAAGAGAGCGTCTTGCCCGAGCCGTGTAAGCCGAAGAGCATGATTTTCTGCCGCCTCAACGGGATGTCAGTGCTCTTTCCTATAATGCTCATCAGCTCTTCGTAAACAATTCTGATTACCTGCGCCCTTGGGTTCAGAGAAGCTTTCTCCTTGAGCGCCCTCGTCTTTATCCTTGAGGATATCTCCTTGACAAGTGAGATTTTGACATCCGCCTGAATCAGCGCTCTTTGGATGTCCCTGACGACCTCGTTGACCGTCTGCTCATCTATGCGTTTCGCCATTGCAATTTTCCTTAACGCCTCCCTTAGGGAGCTGCCGAGCTTGTCAAGCATACGCCCACCGCCAGTTACGCCCTACCATGTCATTTCTCTCAAGTTATTTAAGAGAGGTAGTCCAAAAGACGCCACATGTATAAGAAGATTCTTCTCCCGGTGGACGGCTCTGCCGCATCGCTGAGGGCAGTAGAGCATGCCATAGAGCTTGCGAAGGTCTTCGGTGCGGAGATAAGGGCGCTTTACGTGATGAACGAGGTGGCTGTTGCGGCGCTTCTGAAGTTTTCGGGGAAGGGGAAGGACGAGGTCCTTAAGGACTATGAGGCTGCTGCTGAGAAAATTTTAAAGGGGGTTGTAGAGAAGTGCAAAGCCGCAGGCGTGAAGGTGGAGGGGTGCGTGCGGGAGGGCATGCCTGCTGAGGAAATCGTGCTCGAAGCTGCGGAAAGCGGCGCCGACATCACGGTCATGGGCACACACGGCTACGGCTCCAAAAAGCGGAAAGAACGCCCACTCATCGGCAGCACCGCAGAGCGCGTCGTCGCCACGAACAAGTGCCCGACGCTCGTCATCCCATCGTAGGTGCGGGGCGTGACGCAGCTTGAGAGCGTGTCGTGATGAGAGCCGTCGCGAGCGAATAAAAGTAAACTTACGCCCTGTGCGGTAAAAATGAAATAAAGAGTTTTCTTGTAATTTTATGCCTTTTGCGGCTTTTTTAATTTCTTTTGTTATTTTCGACTGCTACTTTTTGAGTTGCGGCTCTCGCCGCTTCTGTCATGAATCACCAGCCGCAGCGTCTTCACTGATGAGTTCGAGCATCTCAGAGTCGTAAGCGCAATGTGCAGCTCCGCATTGAACGCCACGCCGAAATTCAGCAGCGTCCAACACGAGTTTGTGTCTGAGCAGGTCAAGGATGGCGTTCGCCGTGAAGTCGATTGCTTCTGAACTCCACCTACGGTTATAAGCTGAAAGAAATTGAATGATTGCAGCTTGCCCACACTGCAAGCGTTTAGCAGTTACACCGCAGTCTTGCTCCTAGTTCGGAATCTTGCGACGAACAGCCGCTGGCGGCACGTATGCTTATGAACGCAACAAGCAAGGGGCTTGAGAGAAGTGTTGATGCCACATAAATCCATACAGAAAGAGGGAGTGGACAATTTCGCTGTAACCCCTCAACTTAAAATCTCGTAAAATAAGGCGGTTGCTAATGAGAAATGTCGATGCTGCATGGGCGGGCAAGACGTTCGTGGTGCTTGCGGGGCTGCTCGCCGGGTTGCACATAGTAATCAACAAAATAGGGCTTGTAGGCGGGCTGCACCCGCTGACGTTCGCTGCCTTCAAACCGCTCATTTCAATCGTTGTGATTGCATC
>NZ_JBMXYC010000044.1:0-24502 GCF_053996935.1 Candidatus Alkanophaga liquidiphilum | reverse complement strand
CCCCTTACACTATGCATAAAAATAGTTCCCCCTATTTATAATCTTATGTGGACACGTCCGTGCGAGTTGTGTTTTAAGTGGAGGGTTTGAAAATTGCCGTTTTTAATTAATGCCATTTTTAATTAATGCGACGCATCGAAATCATCGGAGTTGAAAGCCTCCCGGAAATCAAGCCCGGCGACGACCTCGTCGTCCTCTTCTTAGAGGCGATTCGTAGGGAGGGCATTTCGCTTCAAGACCATGACGTCGTAATCTTCGCCTCTAAAATCGTTGCGAAGAGCGAGGGACGCATCGTTACTCTTTCAAACGTGAAGCCTAGCGCCGCCGCAGAAAAACTTGCTGCCGCTACGGGCAAGGACGCAAGGATCATTCAGCTCATCCTTAACGATGCTGCCGAAATTTTGACAGTGGGTGGCGACTTCATCCTCACAGAGACGAGACACGGCTTCATCTGCGCAAACGCTGGCATTGACGAGTCGAACGTCGCGCGCGGGAGGGCGGTGCTGCTACCTGAAGACCCGCAGAAGAGCGCCGACACGCTCCGTCACAAGATAAAGGCGGCGACCGGGAAAAAAATCGCAGTCTTGCTCGCAGATTCCTGCGGACGTCCCTTCAGGGTTGGCGTCGTCGGCACCTGCGTCGGCTTTTCTGGAATTAAGCCAACCATCGACAGACGTGGCGAGAAAGACCGCTTCGGCAAGACCGCCAGAATTACCGTCGTCGGCATCGCCGACGAACTCTGCGCGGCAGCAAACCTCGTCATGGGCGAGCTTCAGGAAGGCATACCGGCGGTCATTGTTCGAGGGCTGAAGTTTGAGTTTGACGAGAAACGGCAGAGCGTGGAAACATTGTTCTTTGACAAGGAACGGGACGTTTTCAGAGCGCTTGCCCGTAAAATGGATGTGAAAGACATCACTGGATTATGAGGTTAAATGGATTATGAGGTTAAAAATAGTGCAAGTTATAGTGTCTCCATGATGTTTTTTCGACATTTTAGTCGAGAAGCCAGACATACTCACGCAAATCGTCGAGATAGTTATCATTTTCGCCGCCCCTCTTACACCATACTCTCCTACAGCCATCAAACAAGAAATAAAGCAATGACTATTCTCTTAGGAACTCTTTCATGCTAACTCGGTGGGTTGATAGCTATTTCGCGCGCATCGAGACGCTTAAAGCTTTCTCCTCTGACTGCTATTTTGAGTATTTTAATGATACTACTTGTATTTGGCTGTAATCTAAAGCCTTGCTTCAAATCAAATAGCAAAATCGAACGAAAATGATTAAAAAGAAAGTTAGGGGTGGCCATGCGGCCACATTAGCGGGCGTGGCGGTATGCCTCTGTCGATGCCTGGGCGCAAGCCGAACTTCTCGGCGAAAAGCTTGAAGTATGGGCTGTCTTTGTGCTGTGAGGTGTGAATTGTGTCTCTCAGGTCCATGACTGCTGTGAAGTTCCCAATGACCGAGGCGGTGCCATCACAGACAGCATCGGTGAGCGGGATTTCGCCGAGCAACGCCCGCACGAGCGTGTAGTAGCTGCGGAACGTCACGACGGCGTCCACTTCTATGTTGGAGCCTGGCTCCGGAGCACCCTCCACGACGGTCGCCGGCGACAACCGGAACCGCACGAACTCGACGCCACGCTTCGGGTGCTTCGCCGCCAGCAGTATCGACCTTGGCGGATACAGCGCCGCCTGCAGTATCGTGTCAGGGTCGGACGCCATTTTGTTGATGAAGTAGTCGAAGAGGAGCTCGTAGAGCGTTGGCTCATGGTCCTTCAAGTTTATCCACTCTACGTCCACCCACCAGCCGTCGGGCAGCGGCTTCGTCCGCTCTATTATGTGTGCCTTCTCCGCTTCCGGAAACATCTCACCAAATTCCTCAGCCATCTGTCATCACCTACTCTTCAGGGCTCGACCTCTCTCTTGAACCCGGAACAAGCAGCTCGGGCTCTATCCAGTCCTCCCCCTCATTTATGTAAAGTCCTCCATATTCGACGAGCGGGAGCTCGGGATTGAAGCCCATGAGCAGTCTGCCGGCGGCGGCTCTGCCGATTACCGTCAAAATCTCAGAACGACTCTTGTAGGGCGCAACGTCCCAACGATAAGTAACGTCGTAAGCTCGCAGCTCACGCTCGGTCAGCGGACGCCCCACCGGTATCGGATTGTCGAGAACCTCGGCATGCTGGTTCTTGATGTATTCGACTTCGCCGGTCTCCTTGTTAAGCATGTAGCGGCGGCGAGCGTCGAACATCAGGCCGTCTTCATCAAGGCGGAGCGAGTGCCCGTGCACGGTAATTCCGCGGATGCCGACCCTCGCAGGGTCAAAGATGTGCGTCTCGATAAGCATCTTCGCCGCTTGTTCGAGGTCCCGCTCCCGCATTTCGAGGAGCGTCCTTCCAGAGTAAACAACGGTGTCAATCCCCCGTAGCCTCGACATGTAAACACGAGTCCTGAGCCACGGCGCCATCGGCGGGTAATACATGGAGTCTGCGAACTGGAGGAAGCGCAGGCGGTCTCCCGCCCTCGCACCGGGCGTCGGCTCCACTATTTCTTTTATCGGGTCGTATTTCTCGACAAGCTCATCCAGCGGCGGGTGCACGCTCACGTAGGACTCGCCTTTGAACCTGTGTCCCAAAAGCTCTACAAGGCTGTCGTCAGGAATTGAGCGGAACCTCGTGAGCCGTTTAGAGGCGTCCATGGCTCTTCTTCTGTTCGCAGACACCCTGTCAGGACCTGGGTAGTATTGCTTTTTATACCTAATTTTCTTCTTAGCGGTCTTCTTTTTAGCAGCTGCCATTTCTTTCACCTAAATTTCGCTCTTTATCTTCTCAGCCGCCTCTGCCACCCTCTTCATCGGCTCTCTGAATATCGGGAACTCCTGAGCCAACGTGAAATACAGCCCTGAAGTCGTAGTGACCTTAAATATCTGTGTGCCTGCATCAAGACATGCGCACGCCGCCGAGATGGGCGTTAAGAAGCCAGAGGTGTTTTTGACAATGACGTGGTCACAGGAGAACGCTCCTGGGGCGGCGCCGCCATAGAGTCCGTGTGTGTAGAACACGTATCCCTGCCCGCAGCCGAGTATCCTGCCGGCATCAGGGTCAGGCAAGCCGCAAGTCTCCCAGATGAGCATATCCGGGTAGAACGCACACACGCTTGCAGCGCCTTGGACGGCACGTGCCGCAGCGCAGTTCACGATAGCAGCCGCTGTCAAGCCTGCAATGGAATACGCATTCCAAAGGATGAGGTCTGGCGCAGCCCACATGACCGCTCCCGAGGGCAATACCCATGGGTACTTGTCACCCTTCCGCACAATCACGCCGTGTTCAAGCGCCTTCTGCAGCATGCCCGCCATGACATCCCCAACAGTCCCTTTCGAGTTCTCTTTTATCAGGTCCAGCACAAGAGAGTTTGCGTTAAAGCCCTGATACGCCGCAGTTAGGAGCATGTAACGTTCAAACCAGCCGACATTGTATCCCATTTCCGCCGCTGCCCCCTGTTCAAGGATTGTGCCCAAGGCAAGCGCCCACATAGTCCGCATGTCGGCGAGTGCCGCAATGTGGTTAATCATCAGGGACTTAAGACCGTTCCCCAAGCCCTCTAAGCTCGTAGGCAGCTTCAAGAGTGGGTGAACCGGATGCCCCGGCGGCGTCCCGGTGCTCTGCGGATACCTGCCCCACAAAACTGCTTTCAATAATCCAATCTTATATGGGTGCTCTAAGGGGTGCAGGTTTGCTATTTTTGCTATCACCTGACCAAGCGCCGTGGCGACCCTTGTGAGCGTCGGCGAGATGTCATAAGAGCGGGCTAAGACTTCGTCCGAAAGTTGAACCACGAGAATAGTACCACCTTCGAGCACACGCACCTCGGTCCCGTCGTCGGGCTTTGCTTGCAATAATTTAATAAGCTCGTCCGCAACGTATTCGGCGTTGTCCACGAGCTCCACGTCAAAGCCATACCACGGCATCTTTATCTCGTCTTGCCCGACGATAGTAGACCAGCCAGCCCTGCCCGCCCTGAGCATGTCTTCTATCTTTTCAAGCTCGATGACCGACGTCCTCTTCACAAATCTGTAAATCTCGCCCATGTAAGGATTCCTGTAAGGGTGTAACGCCTCTATCGGTATCTCCTTCGCAAGCAGATTCCCCTCATCGTCATACAGGTCAACCTTGTCCTCGTATTTCATCTCTTAACACCGCTTCTACTTTACTCACCTATACCTTCTCATATCTAATCCATAATATTTAAATTTCACCATGCCAACCCACTTGCTAACCACCAACGGGGGTGTTGGGTGTGGGCGTAAAAATAGGCGACGTGGACCCCATAAAAATGCTCCTTGAGGAGAAGAAGACAGCGTGTCTCTACTGCGTGTATTACAACCCGGACGTGGGCTGCGAGAGGATATACAAGCAGACGAGGGGCAGGATGAAGATCGACCTGTCAGACCCGCTGAACAAGACGTGCGATGCCTTTCAGCCAATGTTCCGTTGTGAGGACTGCACATACTTCATGGTGCAGAAGCTCGAAGAGGCGTTTGCTGGGCGAACTGAAAAATACATGTGCACAAAGTATGGGCTGGAGGATGCCGATATAAGGCTGTGCTCCGACTACACACCAAAGGAAGAGAAGAAGAAGGAGTTTGAGGAGCTTTACACGAAAGCTGGTTTTGAATTCAAAGTTGTATGAGCGGGTAAATGATGGAAACGAAATCGTTGTGCCCGGAATGTCTCAGCGTAGTCCCAGCCGAGGTGTATGAGGAAGGAGGAAAAATCTTAATAAAGAAAAGGTGTGAGGAGCACGGCGAGTTTGAGGACATCTACTGGGCTGACGCCGCGTTATACAAAAGGTTTTCCGCATTTGAAAGCATCGGCACGGGCTTCGCAACAAGAGCAACGGAACGTGGTTGCCCTTACGACTGTGGGCTCTGCCCATCGCACAAGACTACGACGCTCCTCGCAAATATCGACGTGACGAACCGCTGTAACCAGCGGTGTCCAACGTGCTTTGCAAACGCTGCCGCCACAGGGCGATTATACGAGCCTTCGCAGGACGAGATTTGGAAAATGCTTGAGGTATTGCGTTCTGAGGTTCCACCGTGTCCCGCAGTCCAGTTTGCAGGCGGTGAGCCGACCGTTCGTAGCGATTTCATTGAATTCGTCAAAATGGCAAAAGAACTGGGGTTTGCCCAAATTCAGGTTGCGACGAACGGAATCATGCTTGCGAAGAGCGTGGCGTTCTGCGAGCGGCTCGTGCATGCGGGTCTTCATACCGTTTATCTGCAGTTCGATGGTGTCAAAGAAGAAGCTTATGAGAAGCTGCGAGGGAGAAAGGCGCTGAAGACGAAATTAAAAGCTGTTGAGAACTGCAGGGCTGGTGGAATAAAGAGCGTAGTGCTCGTGCCGACGCTCGCAAGAGGCGTGAACGACGACCAAATTGGCGACATCATCAAATACGCCGTTAAGAACTTGGACGTGGTGCGGGCGGTAAATGTTCAACCCGTATCCTTCACGGGAAGAATCGATAGAAGCGAGCTTCGTAAGCTTAGAATCACAATCCCTGACTTCATAAAGCTTGTGGAGGAGCAGACGGATAACCAAATTCCAAAAGAAAGCTTTTACCCCGTGCCTGCGGTCGTCACCGTCTCAAGGTTCGTTGAAGCGTGGAAGGGAGAGCCGCAGGTCACGTTCACGGTGCACCCACATTGCGGCGCCGCCACTTACGTGTTCATCGACGGGGGGCGACTTATTCCGATTACTGACTTCGTGGATGTCGAGGGCATCCTTGAGTTTTTGAAGGAGAAAGCAGAGGAGCTGGAACGGGCGAGGCTGCCGGCGCTTGCGAAGCTGAAAGTTGCAATAAGCGCGGCGACGCAGATTAACAAGTTCATAGATGCCGAGAAGGCGCCAAGCGGCGCAGAGTCCATGCGCAAAGTTCTTGACATCCTGACGAGGGGCGACCGAGAGTCAACTGCGGAGTTCCACCGTCGCACGCTCTTCATCGGCTGCATGCATTTCATGGATCCCTACAATTTCGACATCAAGCGTGTGCAGCGGTGCGGCATACATTACGTGACGCCTGACCTCCGCATCATCCCGTTCTGCACCTACAACACTTTACACCGAGCGGAAGTTGAAGCGAAGTTCAGCAGGGCATTGTAGCGCCCCCCCTACCGCCCCAAACAAACTCGTATTTCTTCTTAAGTTTCGATAGACGAACGACATGTTCGAGTTTTCCATCGGCGATGATCCCTAAACGCACGCTCTATGATTCGCTTATAAAAATCACAGGAATATGGTTTTTTGAACATAATCCCGTGCTCAGCGTAAACTTCCGCCGGGCATGGTGCGCCGCAAACATTCCTGAAAACGCATTCTCTGCACCCCTCTATTCTCTCGACAATTCTTGAGCGGACGAGCTTAAAGCTTTCCGCCTCCAAGATTTCGAGCGGCGGGTCTTTGAAGACGTTTCCACCCTGGAATTCTTCGAAGTCCAAGAACTCGCCGCACGGGAAGACGTCTCCGCTCGCTGTGACCGCAAAGAATTTGCGACCGCCGCCGCACGGGGAAATGTCGCACGTCAGCACTCTTGCCGCTGGTGCTATTATCCCAAGTAGGATATTTGCGAAGTCAGCGAGCACTATACGCCGCCTTTGCTCGGTGAGCTTTATGCAGAGGTCCACCGCTCCCAAGAAATAGTGGGCAGCCTCCAAAGGGTCAGGACGTAATTCTCGACCGCCCGGCTGTGTCCCTCGCACCGGGTTTGCAAGGAAGACCTGCACTTTCTTCTCATGCAGAAGTTTAACGAGCGCAGGTAGCACCTTGTAATTAACCTTTGAAATGGTCGTTATGACGTTCAGCCCCTCGTAACCTTGCAGCATTTCAAGGGCACGCATCACCGCTCTGAACTGCCCTTTGCCTCGCAAATAGTCATTCACTTCCTCAGAGGGGGCATCCAAGGAAATGCCCACGCTTATCCTCCGCTCTTTCACAAGAGCGGCATCGTCTTCGTCAAAAAGGATGCCATTCGTCTGAATGCCGAAGTTCGTATCTTTATGCCGTTCTACAACCTCCCACAATGTCTTTTTCATGAGCAGCGGCTCACTTCCGTGAAAAACTATCGTCCCACTGACGCCGAAATGGTCAAAAATATCTTCTGCCTTTGAGACTACGGCGTCGAGCTGCGCGTAGCTCATGCTCGCCCCTCGGCGGCGAAGCCGCTCCGTAGCAGTAGGAGCAGTTGGCATTGCAGGCATCGGTTGGGTTCACGTAAACGGCAGTCGGCACGACGCTGAAACGGACGTTCTTGAGCTCTTCACAAAGCTCTTTTCGAACCCTTTTATATAGCTCCTCCAGCTCCTCCTCTACGCCTGCACCGCAGTTGTCTACGATTGCCCAGAAGAGGCAATCATGGTCGATTTTTAGGATGATGTTGCTGCTAATCCCCTCCTTTAAGGAGGCAGCAGGGGAAGGGAGTAGGAAAAGTATTTAAGTAGAAAGATTCTAAGAACATACTAAAGCGAGCCGTGGGCTATATGCTCATGGTAGGGGCTGTCGTGACCCCGCCCGACGGGGAGTGCCACATCAGGCACACTCCCCAACCTCGCGCATCCGGTGGATGCCCTCCATTGGAGGGAGGAGGTCACACTGGGGAATCTTCCCCGTGCATCACAAATGCATCAGTCCTTCATCGCCCTCACTTTCGCACTCGAACCTGACCGTCACAACCATATTTTCTCTTTTCGTCGTGCTGCCGCGCGCCGGCTGCTAAAACACGCCACTTCAACAAAACGCCTTCATCGAGCGGCTCAACGCCCAAAAGCTCTAACTTCAAAAAATTATCCTTGAAGCCCTCGCCGTCCACGAGCGTCGGCGCATTCACGCCGCCGATTATCATATTGCCGACGAAGACGTAAAGCTCGTCCACGAGTCCCTGCGAGAGGAGCGACCAGTTCAGCGTGGCGCCGCCCTCTACCATGAGTCGGCGGACGCCGTAACGCTGTCGGAGCGTGCGGAGGAGCACCGCCAAATCAACTTTCTCGGCGCCGCAAACGACCACGTCAGCTTTCTTCTGCAGAGCCTTGACACGCTCCGCTGGCGCTCGCTTCGAGACCGCCACCAGCCGCCTTCCTGCACCCTTATTCAGGATTTCTGCGTTTAGGGGCGTTCTCGCCCTGCTGTCCGCGACGACGCGTAACGGGTTCTCGTCTTTGCCTGCTTTTTTCCGCTCGGCACGCCGCCGCTCCGCCTTCACTGTCAGCGAGGGGTCATCTGCGAGAACGGTACCGATGCCGACGAGCACGGCGTCGCTGCTCGCCCTTAAGGAGTCAACACGCTCGAGGTCTTTAGCGCCGCTGATTCTCACCTGCCGCCGCTCGCACGTCGAGATCTTGCCGTCGGCGCTCATCGCCGCATTTATGAAGACGAATGGTTTTTTCATGAAAATGGGTTGGCGTCCGCACTTAAAGACTCGGCTAACCGAAAGAGTAATATGGGGGCTGAAAAGAACAACACAAAGCATGGATGGCTGCGGCGTCAGTGTAGTCATTCCCGTATACAAAGGCTCAGAACTTCTTGATGACCTCCTGCGCAGCCTAATGGAGCAGAGCGTGCGGGCGGAGGTCATCGTTGTCGCCGATGAGCCGACTGCGGAGACGTTAAGCACAGTGCGAAAATACTCCGTGAAGCTCATCGTGAACGAAAATAGACGTGGGAAAGTTTACGCTTTGAACGCCGGCGCAAGAGAGGCAAAAGGCGACATTTTGGTATTCCTTGATGCTGACACTAAGGTGGAGAGAGATTTTTTGAAAAACATTATAGAGGAGATGAGAGAAACTTCTATATTGGATGTTAAGAAGAGGATTTTGTGCGACGGGCTACTTTCGAGGCTTGTGAACATTGATTATTTCAACATGTATATATCATCGCTTTTTTCGACAAAATTTAACACTTGCATGGGCTTAAACGGCGCATGCATCGCAGTGAGAAGGGAAGACTTCTTCAAGCTTGGTGGTTTCAGACGGACAATCACCGAAGACGTTGACCTCGGCATCCGGGCGGCGATGAGTGGGGTGTCAGTGAAAACCGCAAGAAAAGCTTACGTCCTCACGCAGCCGCCCCAAAGCTGGCGGGAATGGTATAGGCAGCGGGGAAGATGGGCGGTCGGCGGCGCCCTATGCGTGCTCGAATACTTCAAATTCATAATAAGGAAACCTAAGGTTTGGTCTTTCATCATAATGATGCATTACCCTGCCATGATTCACTTCTTCGCATCCGTGATGATTCCCGACAACTTAGTATACGGATTCCTTTCTCTCATCATTTTAATGCTCTTTTTGCTGAAGCTTCCGGTGTTATTGGTGCTTCCTGCCCTTTTCTTCCTTTCCTTTAGCCTCGTAATCCTGAAAGGCATGCTCGCCGCGCTGATAACGTTCTCGGTGTGGATGTGCGCAACCGCCTTAGGTTTCAGGATTACAAAATGGGGCAGCGATGTCAAGCCTTACGACTTTTTGGCGTATTATTTCATATACTCGCCCCTCTGGCTCTTCGTGAGTGCCAAGAGCCTCGCAAAAGTCGGCATGGCAACTCTTAAGGGTAAAGAAATAGAAGTGAAAAACTGGAAGGTTTAGCGAGCACCGCTGCGTTGACGCATGGAGCGAGATTGAGGGGTGAGATGTGTGAGAGTGAAAGTGCGGATGTTTGCGATGTTCAGGGAGATGACGGGGGAGAAAGAGGTGACATTAAAGCTTGACGACGGCAGTAGCGTTCGAGACGTATTGGAGAGGCTTTGTGGGGTCTATGGCATTTATGATAAACTTTTTGACGCTAATGGAAATCTAAAAGAGTATATTCATGTCCTGAAAAATGGTAGACACATCAATTTCGTAGGTGGGCTCGCCGCAAAGGTAGAGGACGGCGACGAGCTTGCGATATTCCCGCCCGCCGCCGGCGGCTGAGCTGTTAAAGTGATTGAGGTGGTGGAGTTGAGGCTGGTGATGAAGTTTGGGGGCGTCGCAGTTGCGGACGGGCAGCGGATACGGAGAGTGGGCGAGCTTGTCCGCCGCTTTAAGAGCGAGGCGCACGAAATAGTGGTCGTGACCTCGGCGCTCTCGGGCGTCACGGACTTGCTGTTCAAAAACGCGGAGCGCATCGCCACAGAGACAAAAACGGAGCTCATCGAGGAATTCGTAGAGGAGCTACGAAGACGACACGTGCGGGCAGCGGAGGAAGCTATCGACGACAAGGACGTATTGAACAGCGTCATCAACGAGCTTGAAAGGCGGTTGGGCGACTTAGAGAAAGCCCTGCGGGGCATATGCTTGTTAGGAGAGCTAACGAAGCGTTCTCTTGATTACATTACGTCTTCGGGTGAGCGGCTTTCTGCCCCACTCCTTGCGGGCGTGCTTGAGTCCTTGAGAATAAACTCCGTGCACCTCACCGGCGGTGAAGCTGGCATCATCACGAACGACGACTTCGGAAACGCTCAGCCCGTGGACGGCGTGGAGAGCATCATCGCCGGGCGGATACTGCCACTGCTCAGAGAGGGACAAGTGCCCGTGGTCGCCGGCTACATCGGTGAGACGGAAAGCGGCGTGGTCACGACACTCGGCAGGGGCGGCTCGGATTACACCGCCACGATAATCGGCGCCGCAATAAAAGCAGACGAGATTTGGCTCTGGAAGGACACCGAAGGCATCATGACCGCCGACCCAAGAATCGTGCCGAACGCCTGTAAGATTCCGACGCTCTCCTACGTCGAAGCAATGGAACTTTCGTATTTCGGAGCTTCGATTCTCCATCCGAGAGCGATGCTACCAGTAATCCGCAATGAAATCCCGGTGCGTGTCAAGAACCTCTGTGACCCTGATGACGAGGGCACGCTCATCTGGAAAGAGCCGGAGCGAGAGCGTGTCGTGAAGGCAATCACACTGATAAAGGACGTTGCGATAATAAACGTTGCGGGAACCGGCATAACGAGCATTTCAGACGTCGCCGCCCGCGTATTTTCAAGCCTCGCCGCCAAGAACGTCAATATTATAATGGTATCACAAGGTAGCTCTGAAAGGACGATTTCTATCGTTGTTGACGGTGCGCAGCTCAGGGAAGCGCTTGATGCGCTCCGTAACATGAACGGGAACGTAATAAAGGATTTCTACTTCAATCCCGATGTTTGCGCCATCGGCGTCGTCGGCGCCGGCATGGCGGGCACGCCCGGCGTCGCCGGACGTGTGTTCTCAGCACTCGGTGAGAGGGGTATCAGCATCATTATGATTGCGCAGGGCAGCTCCGAATACAATATTTCATTTGTAGTCAGAAAGGACGACGCCTACGAGGCTGTAAGGGCAATCCACGACGCCTTTGGGCTTGCGCAGAAATGAGAGTCGTGGGCGTTGACGAGGCGGGACGGGGTCCTGTGATAGGCTCGATGTTCGTTGCCGGCGTCGTGTACACGACTGCGCTCGAACAATTAGGCATAAAAGACTCTAAGAAGTTGAGCGCTAAGAGACGAGAGGCGCTGGCGAGGGAGATAGAGACGCTCACGGAGGTCTACGTGCTTGAGGTATCTCCTGCGGAAATAGACAAGTTGCGGGAGCGGATGACTATGAACGATATCGCCGTCCTTTACTTCTCTGCCGTTTTAGACCGTCTCAATCCTGATGTTGCGTTCGTGGACGCTGCCGACGTGAACCCGCAGCGGTTCGCAAAGCGGCTGCAAGAACGTCTTCGCCCTCAGAGACCCAAGATAATCGCAGAGCACGGCGCCGACGAGAAATACGTGGTGGTGGGCGCCGCTTCCATCGTCGCAAAAGTGCGGCGGGATGCTTCCATAAGAGAGCTTGAGAAGAAAATAGGCGAGAGGATAGGCAGCGGTTATCCCTCCGACCCGATAACCAAAGAATTTCTGAAAAAGGTAGTATTAAAGGATTTTTTGGAGCAGGGGGAGCTACCATCATACGTAAGAGCTTCATGGAAGACTGCCAAAGAGCTTCTCAAAAACAAGGTTCAAAGACCACAATACAGAGCAAGTTATATATAAAATTAACGCACATATAAAAGTAACGGAGGTGCGGATGTAGCATTATGTCGAAGGAAAAACAGGATATGGAAGTGGAAGAGAAAAGGTATGAAAAGTTTGAGGACGTTGAGGAGGATTTAGAGGATATTGAGAGAATTTCTGCGGTTGAGAGGACTAAGGATAGGTTATACCGAGAGATAAAAGAATGCCCTGAATGTCATAGTAGGGACCTCGTCTTGGACACCGAGCGTGCGGAGCTTTACTGTAACGACTGCGGCCTCGTCATCGAGGAGGCAATCGTGGACCTCGGTCCGGAGTGGCGGGCGTTCGACTTCGAGCAAGTTTCTCGCCGCGCTCGCGTTGGGGCGCCGATGACCTACCGGATACACGACAAGGGGCTCTCGACGCTGATAGACTGGAGCGGCTACGAGGGCAAGGTGGCATCCGCCGAGCAGCACCGCCTCAAGAAGTGGCAGCAGCGCATGCATGTTACAAACACCAGTGAGCGGAGCTTCGTATTTGCCCTTTCGGAGATGGACAGGATGGCGTCAGCTCTCGGGTTGCCAACGAACATCAGAGAGACTGCCGCCATGCTTTATAGGAAGGCGATGAAGAAAGGCTTGATAAGAGGGCGGAGCATCGAAGGCATCACCACCGCCATCCTCTACATAGCATGCAGGCTGCATGGCGTCCCGAGGACTCTTGACGAGATGGCTGAAGTCTCGAGGGTCTCGCAGAAAGAAATCAGCCGCTCTTACAGGTTTTTGTCGAGGGAGCTCGACCTAAAGCTGCAGCCGACGTCGCCCGTGGACTTCGTGCCACGCTTTTGCTCGAAGTTAGGGCTTGACGGCGAAGTCGAGGCGAAGGCCATAGAGATCATAAAGGAAGCGCAGGAGAAAGAGCTGACGAACGGGCGAGGTCCGATAGGAATAGCAGCTGCCGCCATCTACATCGCTGCAATCCTCTGTGGGAAGCACAAGACACAAAAAGAGGTTTCAGAAGTCACAGGCGTTACCGAGGTTACCATTCGCAACCGTTATAAAGAGCTGGCTGAAGAGCTGGATATTGAGGTAATCCTCTGATTGCTTTGGGCAGTAGAACTGGCTTTGGATAACGTGAAGAACGTTTTTAATTGAACGAAACGACGGTTTTGGTAAAAATTGCACCTAAGAGGCTGAAATTATTTATGTTGGGAGGACTATGGGGCAATAGGAGGTGTTGTATTGGCGGCGACTGCCCGTTTTTGGAGAGAGTTGAGCCACAGATACAACTTGGTAGGAACGCACTGCCGGAAGTGTGATTCTTACTTTTTCCCGCCGAGGGATATTTGCCCGAAATGTAGGCGTGGTGGTGACATCGAAGAATACAAGTTTATGGGTGTTGGTGAGGTCGTAACGTTCACTGTCGTGCATCAAGGGAAGAAGAGCCTTAACAGGCGCCTCCCTTACGTGCTTGCGATAGTGCGGTTAGAAGAAGGTCCGTGCCTGCTTGCGGAGGTCATGTGTGACCCTGAGGAGATGCGTGTTGGCATGAAAGTGAGGGCGGCGTTCAGGAAAATCGGCGAGGACGGCGAGCGCGGCATCATCTACTACGGCACGAAATTCGTCCCTGCTGAGTTGCAGGCAGCGTAGTGGCAGAGCGGTCTTTTATATGTCACTTCGTTACTAAAGAAAATCATGCGAGTGGAGGTAACTTCGCTGTATGGGCTTGACGTGTATACGGATACGGGCATATATGTCGGGAAAGTAAAGGACGTCGCCATAGATATTAAGGAAAGGAAGATTGCGGGCATTGCCGTCGGTAATGTCAATAAGGATTTGTTTCCAGTCGAGGGAAAAGGCGTGATAATTCCGCATCGGTGGGTCTTAGCCATCGGCGACATAATACTCATAAAGCAAGTTGAGAGACTGAGGAGGAAAAAGGAGGAGCGGGGAGAAAGGGTGGAATGAAGGAGCGGGAGGTCTTCGCAGAGATAAGGGCGCCGCTACCACTCATCATAAGGGTTGATGGTAGGAATTTTCATAGATTTTTGGAGAAAAAAGGCTTTCAGAAGCCATATGACAAGAGGTTTGCGGAGGCGATGGCGAACGCCACCGAACTATTCTTCAAAAAGAGCGGCTTCCACCCCGAACTCGCCTATATTTTTTCTGACGAGGTGAGCTTTTTTTTCAGAACTGTGCCGTTTAACGGCAGGGTCGAGAAGCTGGATTCCGTGGTCGCAAGCTTCTTTTCGAGCGCCTTCACGATAATTTTCGGGGCGGACGAGCCTTTGAGCTTTGATGCTCGTGTCATTCCAATATGCGAGCATGAGCTTGTCAAATACCTTGCGTGGCGGCAGGCGGAGGCTTGGCGCAACCACGTCAACGCATACGGCTACTACACGTTGCGTAGAGAAGGACTGAGCGGCGAGGAGGCGCAGAAAATGCTAAGGGGCATGAAAGCTTCGGAAATTCACGAGTTCCTCTTCTCAAAAGGCATAAACGTTGCGGAGACGCCGGCGTGGCAGCGGCGGGGCATCCTCGTCGCCTGGGAGAAATACGAGAAAGTATGCTTCGATGCAAGAAGTGGCAAGAACACAAGGATCGTCCGCAAAAAACTCGTCCAGCTCTGGGACATACCAATCTTCAAGACTGAAGAAGGGCGGGCGCTGCTGACACGGCTCTTGAAGTGAGCTGGGGCATAAGGCGGTTACTACATGCAGCGTCTCAGATAAACTACTCAGCATGACTGCACTCACACGACGCATTGAGCCCGCGTGCTCCCTCTAATCTATCAAAACTCCATGCCCTCGGTATCTCCCATGTTTTAAGGAAATCAGGGCTTGATTCATTCCCTCCAGTCCGATGTTTTGCCTGTCTTGGATATTTCTGTCAGCTTTAAAGCTCGGTAGCCGATGGCTCCGGCGCAGAGTATGGGGGGCAGCCTGCGTGTCTGTGAACCTCTCAGGAATCAGATATGTGAGGTCTTCGGAGACCACAATGTATTGAGCGTAGCCGCCGTCGCAGCCCGTAGCTTGAAACCGCTCGCATAAGTTCCCTCTCCCGTCCGACAGTAATAGCAGGAGCCGCAGCTTGAGTAAATTCAGCCAATTCCCACCTTCACCCCTCTTGAATTTAGTCACCTCAGAACCCCCCCCCACCTTTACTCTCTCCACGACTTCATGCCCCAGAATTATTGGAGGAGCTTTGGCTTGAGCCGCCCTCTATCTCATCAAGCTCTGTATGACGCCCCTACAGGCTGAAACCTTCACTAAAATCTGTTTAGGCCCCGGCCGAGGCGTCGGCAGCTCTTCTGACTCCAATGGCTCCTCCTCAACCGGGATGACTCTCTTTAAAACCATTGCTCTCATCTTTATCCCACTCGTTTCCGCACTTAAAAGTTCTACCGCAACCGACGGAGAACTTACCTTTTCCTAAGCACGCTCACGTATCTCGTCAGACTTTTGTGCACGTAGCACTCATGCGTTTCCAAAAGCTCGAAGCCGTCATGTGGCACATCCTTAAAACTTGAAAGGACGATAGCGAAGCGCCCATTCTTCAAAACTCTATGCATCTCGGAAATAGCATTCTCGTAAAGCTTCTCCGATGAGTAATACATGAGGGTGGACCTGCCATAGGGGGGGTCTGTGGCGATAGCGGCGATGCTTTCGTCCTGTAAGCAGAGCGCGGTGGCGTCGCATGCCGCAAGCTCGCCGCTCAAACCGTAGAACCTCAAATTATTGGCAGCGCCCCGCACCGCTCGCATCAAAATGTCGCTCCCGATAACGTCGGCGCCGACGAGCGCCGCCTCTATCAGAATCCCACCGGTCCCGCAGAAAGGGTCGAGGAATATTTCCCCGCTGCCCACTCTACTCAGATTCACGAGCGCCCGTGCGAACTTCGGCACGAGGACGCCCGGCAAGAAAAAAGGGCGTGCCTGCGGTGCCCTCCGCAAAAACTGCTTCTTGTCTATGTTTTGAAGGATGCCGCCGAGCATACACAAATCCTTAGTGACGAGCACGCATATAATCCCATCGGGACTTTTAAGGCGCACTTTGAACCCCAAGCGTTTTATCTTTGCTCCAAGCCGTCTTTCGAGAGACATCGAGTCTATTTGCATGGGCAGCACGCCACGCTTGCGCACACGCACCGCAAAGCTCAACCCACCGTTCTTCAGAAATTCACGAATTTCATCCTCAGCGTCGCAAAATGTCTTTAGTATCACGTTTTCGGATGGCTCGCAGAGCGCAAAGACCGTGAAGATGCTGTGTGTCAGCGCCAGCCGCTTTTTTAAAAGCAGCGGCAGCGTCGCCAGCAGTTTTTCATCCTTTGATTGAACCTCAATGACGAGTAGTGCACCTTTAAAAATTACCTCCTTGTAGCGTGCTCCAAGCAAATCCAAACATGCGAGAACTTCGGCTCTCGGCAGCGTCTCATGCTCCCCTGAAAGTTCAAAGGCAAGCTGCATCCAAATATTTTTAAACCTATGGTTAAAATCCATAATCATGGAGCTTAGCAGGCTAAGGCACGGCACCGAGCTTCTGAAGAGAGGGTTTGCCAAGATGCAGAAGGGCGGGGTTATCATGGACGTGACGAGGGCGGAACAAGCGATAATTGCGGAGCAGGCGGGCGCAGTCGCCGTGATGGCGTTGCAGGCGGTTCCTGCAGACATAAGAGCGAGCGGCGGTGTTGCGAGGATGGCAGACCCTGCGAAAATCGTGGAAATCATAGAAGCAGTTACTATACCGGTGATGGCGAAGTGTCGCATTGGACATTATACCGAGGCGAAAATCCTAGAGGCACTCGGCGTGGACATGATTGATGAGTCAGAAGTGCTGACGCCCGCCGACACGTATTTCCACGTGGACAAGCGAGAGTTCACGGTGCCGTTCGTCTGCGGCGCCCGCAGCCTCGGCGAGGCGGTCCGCCGCATCTGGGAAGGCGCTGCCATGATTCGGACGAAAGGAGAAGCCGGGACTGGCGACGTCGCAGAGGCAATAAGGCACATGCGGCTCATGAACGAGGCGATAGCCATCGTGACGAAGCTCGACGATGACGCTCTGATGGACGTCGCTCGGAGGTATGCGGAGCCTTACAAGCGGCTGGCAGAGGAGGTGCGAGCGGAGCTCGGCATGCCGCTTACTGAAGACACGCCTGTTTTCAGAGAATACACGCTGCTCGAGGTCGCTGATGGGCTTTTTGAGGTTCTGAAGGAGATAAAAGAGCTTGGACGCCTTCCTGTCGTGAACTTTGCGGCTGGCGGTGTGGCGACGCCCGCAGACGCCGCACGCATGATGTCTCTCGGGGCGGATGGCGTTTTCGTGGGTTCTGGGATATTTAAGTCCGAAAATCCTGAGAAAATGGCAAAGGCGATTGTCGAAGCTGTGAACAACTACGACCGTCCGGAAGTTCTCGCGGAGGTCTCAAAAGGTCTCGGGGAGCCGATGCGCGGCTTAGAGGCAAGAAAACTTTTAGAGAAGGAAATGCTACAGGTCAGGGGCTGGTAGCACTTGGAGTGCGACGTGCTCGTCGTGGGGGCGGGTCCTGCAGGTGCGGTCGCCGCCCTTTATTGCTCAAAAAGTGGACTTGATACGGTTTTGGTGGAGAAAAACAGAAAGGTGGGGCTGCATGCAGGTAAGCGGCTGGACTCGTCGCCGGACACAAATTTTGAACTTTCTAAGATAGTGAAGGAGTTGAAGTTGCACACCGAGCACTACGTCCGTACTTCTAAGTGGTTTCACCTGCCTTCTGCCAGATTTTTCGTCTTAAATTCTGAAATGGGAGAATATTACTTCAAGAGGGGCAGCGATGACGACTCTTTCGAGCATTCAACAGTCGCTTTGGCGTTGGACCATGGCTGTAAACTCTTGCTCGGCACGGAGATCGAGCGATTGCGATATGGTAACGGGCCTGACAGTTACGAAGTTTTACTGCGGTTACGAGGCGAGGATGGCGTGAAGGAAGAACAAATTATAAGGCCAAAAGTGATAATTGCGGCTGACGGCTGCCGCTCTTCGTTGCATACCCATTTGAATTTGAAAAAACGTGTTTACAGGATTGGGAGAATTTTTGGAGTCACTGGCGAAGGTTTTTCGGAAGATGGCAGCTCTGAAGTTTATTTTGATGCCAGTGCCATTCCCGGCGGATATTTTTATATTTTGACAGCAAGGAGCGGACTTTCGACTGCTGCCATTGTCATGCCCGGCGAGGCTGATGTGAAAAGGCGTTTTTACGTATTCGTCTCTAAAAACATGCCTGACAGGATAAAGCGTGTAGAAAATGAGTTTTCCGGGAGCGCCACGATTTTCAGGCTGAGCCGTCTGCGCAAAGGGAACGTTTTGTTCGTCGGCGACGCCGCAGGGCTTATAGACCCGCTACTCGGCTACGGCATGGCGCCCGCCATAATAAGCTCGTATCTTGCAGCGAGATGTTGCGTGGACGCTGTCGGAGGAGATGATTTGGATGACAACGCACTAAGGAGATATGAAAAGAGAATGGAAATAGGATTTAGGATGACACTTGCTTACTTCTTACGTGGTATTTTTGAGGCATTAGATGACAAAGACCTCGAATTGGTGTTTGATGTTGTGAGTGAGATGCAAAAGAGAGGCGTAGATTTCGATAAATTAAGTAACTTTGACGTAAAGAGCATGTTTAATGCGTTCTTGGCCTTTTGTAGGAGACTTCCGAAGAGTGCCCATTTACTGAGAGTAGCCTTGAGAAGGGGCTATGGAAAAGGAGTGTGACGTGCTCGTCGTGGGCGCAGGACCCGCAGGGAGCAGCGCTGCGAGGGCAGCGGCGGGAGCGGGAGCTAAAACCATCCTTATAGATAAAAAAGAGGAAATAGGCGTTCCTGTGCAGTGCGCAGAAGCCATAGGCAAATACTTGTTCCCACTCCTTCCGTTTAAGATACCAAAAGAGCAATTAGTGTGGAAGATTGCCGGGATGACCTTTTGGACCGAGGACGTGCAGGTTGAGAGGAAGGGAGGCCTTTGGGCAGGGTACGCTATAAACAGAAAGATCTTTGACAAGTGGCTGGCAAGTCTTGCCGTAGATGCAGGCGCGAAGCTGTTCACGAGCGCTGAACTCGTGGATGTGGAGTTTAGAGAGAAACATTGCGTTGAGAGAGCCTTTGTGCGGACGCCGCACGGCATGATGACGATCAAACCAAAGGTTGTAATCGCCGCTGACGGTGTTGAGTCCATGGTTTTGAAATTGTTAGGCTTCAAAATAGACAAAAAAGGGAGTATTGGAGAGGTCATAGGTTTCGAAATGCAGAACTTAAACTTAGAGAGTCCCTATTATGAGCACATATTTATTGGGGACTTCGCGCCTGGTGGCTACGCATATATATTTCCAAAATCGAAACATGTAGCAAACGTCGGCGTTGCCACTCTCTTTCCAGATAAAAGCTTAGAGGAGTATTATGAGGAGTTCATAGAAACCCCTGAAGTCAAAAGACAGATCAAAGGTGGGGTTGTTGTAGAGGAAAAAAGCGGTAAAGCGCCCATCGAGAATATCACAGAAAAGTGGACGTATGGAAACGTAGTGCTCGCAGGCGACGCCGCCAACCAGAATATCAAGCCCTTTGTAGAGGGCATCCTACCCTCTATTATCTGTGGGGACATTGCAGGGCGGATTAGTTTTAGTTACCTACATGATGGGACGCCATTGGACAGTTACCACGATAAAGTCATGAAAATCATTGGAAATTTCTTTAAAGCGTCAGATATCATGATGAGGATTTATCGTAACTTAGATGCCATTAACGGTAAAAATAGGGACGTCATTAAATTGGGAATAATGGCAAATATACTCTCTCTCAAACTCGTAGGGCGGGATTACGACTGTTTAAAAGAGGTAAAAAGCTGGAAACGCAGTAAGATTAGACTGTTTTTGACATCGGCTGCAGAGACAGCAATTCTATTGCAGACGCTATGTCGGGCGTATGGAAAGAAAATTTTATTAGGAAGAAGTGGTAAAAGATAGATACAATGTCTGACCTTACCTTCACCTCTATCCTGCCCGTGCAACTTTTTCTCTTAGCAAATGTATTCTTTCTTGCCTTAATAACTGTGAATCCGCTTGAAGCGAGAAGAATATCTCGCTCAAAATTGTGGGACGATCTGATCACAGGAAATTTCATTTATATGGCAAAAACCATGGTGGTGGCTACTTTTTTGTATGGGCTGTACTCTATACATAAATCTATAACTCTTTTAATTATTATATTTTACTCGACGGTCGTGGCATTAAATTTTTTTGTACAATATACTCTTGTAAAACCCCTAATAAAAAAGGTGAGTTTTATGAGAAAAAGATACTTAGTACTTTATCTTCTACCATTAGTTGTTTGTTGGATTTACCTGACTAAAGCTATTCCGTTAGTCACATTACCTGAATTTAAAAATTATTTTATAATGGGCGTCATGGCGCTATTTTATATTCCTTTAATATCTTATGCGATATATTATTTCTCCATACTTTGGAGAGCCTATGCTAAAATAGGATTCATAACAAAACCTGCTTTAGTAGCAGCAATATGCTTTTTCTTTGCATTCATATATTTTGCTTTCCTTTTTTACATAAGCAATCCGCCATCAGACTATTACTTGCTATTTGCATGGATCGTGCTAAACTTCTTCGTTCTTTCTTGTTATTTCCGCTTTGCTGTCGAGTACCCTTCCCTTCTCCAGCCGAAGTGGAAGGCATACATGCCTTTCGACCCTGTAAAGATAACCGCCGCCCTGACAATGGCATTCCTTGCGATATCTATCTATTTCACAGCAATGGAGCATGGCACGCCGCAGTTCCTCAGCATGCTGCGTTCCGCATTCTTCCCGCTACTCGTGCCGCTTGCTGCAATTTTCACAGAGGTTGGCATCATACTAACGTTCCTTAAGAGCATCGCTTCTGGGACGGCGCTGAAATACTGGCATTTCCTGAAAAGTGGTTTATACGTGCACGTCGCAGTCACGCTTTACGTCTTCTGTTTGATGTTTTTGTTTTGGAACAGTATCCCCGCCTATGAGCGATTACTCTTCGTGACGTTCGTCGTTGCCACGTTCGCCTTCTACCTCTTCTACGCGCTAGACCTCAAGACCCTCCTCTCATATCAGGGAATTAAGCCGGCGTTCAGCAAGCTGGACATCACCAGATACTTCGTCTGCCTCTACTCTTTGTTCTTCATAATCCTCTTCAGCTTGAATTTCACTTACGGCAGAACGTCTCTTTACATAAACCTCGAATCTCGCCCTGCAATCCTGTTTTTCATACTCTTTTTCATGACGTCTTTCGGCTCCTACCTCAGCATGTCGCATAAGGGCTACGAGGAGGTCTTGCGGAAGAACATATGGAGCGAGCTCTCTTACATCTCGGCGTTCGGCGCCGCCATGACAGTTTACGTGATTTACAGCTCCGTCGCCGCGATGCGAGACTTCCCGCTTAGAGACCTCTTCTTCGTTGGCTATTTCATCGTGCTGCTCACTGAGATCGTCTCGACGGCGGCGCTCAGCCGAGCTTACAAGCGGTATGAAGAGAGGGCAGGGGTGAAGGATATTGTAGAGCTTCTGAACCGTTATGCGCTTACTTTCCTGCGAGTTGATTATTTGGAGAGCATTTGGGAGAGAGTTGCGGAGAAATATCTCTCGCCGGATAAGCTGCGACATGCGAGGTTCGACGCATCGTCCCGCATGTTCCACTTGGACTTGGATGAGAAAACGAGAACAACGGTTGCAGTTGCTATGTTGCTCGAAATGTTCCGCAACCCGCCGCCAAGGGCGACAACCGAGGAAATACCGCTGGAGAGCGTCAAGGCTGAGATAAGGCGGGTGTTGAAAGAAAGAGTTTTAATGCTTCCTGAAGAACTATGTCATGAATTGGGAGAGCCTTCTGAATACTACTCTTGTTTATACTTGAAGACGCTTCAAGACTTGGCAAAGCAACTTAAAGTTTTCATCCCTGAGTTCCAACTTAGTGCCTTCTTTGAAAGGCTGGCGAACGTGAACTCTGCTTTTAAAGAGGTCTCCATAGAGGGGGAATACGACGGGTCATCTTACGAGCTGCCGAAGGGGCTGCGATTTCAGAGAGATGATTTTCTGAGGTATTTCAAGCTATTTGTAAGAGCAGTGGAGGAGCGTTTCCCGTTCAGGTATTCGCTGCTTTATGATGCAGTTAAGCAGAAGGTGCAAGAGGAGTTGCATCTCTACGGTTTCACGTTGGGCGAGCTGCTGGACGTCGTCCCGACGGGCATTGATGAGATAGATAACGTGCTGGGCGGGCTTGTCAGGAGCAAAGCAACCTTGCTCTTGACCGAAGATTCAAAAGCCAAAGACAGAACGCTGGTGGCGTTTTCAGCTCAGGGGCTGAAAGACGGCGACGCTGTTATCATCGCAAGCTCCAAACGTGCATCCGAGGAGGTGCTTGATGACCTAAAAATGAGGTTGGACGCCGCTCTCGAAGATATGGCTGTCACGATAATTGACTTATACCGTGCAATTCACACCGACGAGCAACCAAGCTCCCTTATCGAGAAAGAGTTCGGGCTGATCGTGCCTTTGAACAAGACGCTCATCCAACACAGTATTGTCAAATCTATAAAAGCACATCCCAGAGAACATCATAAAAGACTCGTGCTGGACATATATGACGACCTTCTGCGATATTATGGTTTTGACGAGCTTTTTAATATATTAGTGAAGCAGCTTGACGGCTTCAAACGCTGGAGCTGCACGACGTTCATGACGCTAAGTCGTAAATCCCTCTCAGTAACGGAGCTTGAAAGGTTAGAAAAAATATTTGATAATGTGTTCGTGCTATATGGCAGGGACGTGGACGCCAAGCTTCTTATCGAAAAGCTCTATGGTGGCATGCCTTCGGGCGTAAGGGAAATCGCCTTGGCGTAGCGTCACCTCGACGGGATTATGGACGTTCTTTCGCCGGCGGGCATGAACTCGCGGAGCGCACCCTTGGCGATGCACGCCCGGATGTTCCTGAAGTCGAACACGAGGTCGGGGTCGGCGAACGCCACCTTTATCACCGGCGACAAGCTCCACGCATCCATCCGCGCCTCGTGCGCCGCAACGACCGCCGGCGACGTGAAACCCTGCGAGTCTGCGAACGGCGAGCGGAACGGCACGTTCGGACCGTGGAGTTCGATGGGCATGCCCTCATCGAGCAACACTGACGGCAGGATGCCAAACGAGTTGTGGTGGTGCGCCTCCTGCCCGCCCCAGCCCGTGCGCAACGCCAGCTCCTTGTGTATCAGCGTCAGAGCGTGATGAGCGGCAAGCGTCCCCGCATACGCGCTGCCGGTCGCCCACGCTGCGCAAGCTGCTGCCATTTTCGCGATGAATATGTTCTTTATGAGACCCCAGTGGTGTTCGAGGATGACAGGGTATTTGTCGTAGTCTTCGCAGCAGTGGAGCACCGCCTCCCTTGCACACTCGTGGATCACGTCCCAGCCCGGCGACGCCCCCGCAAAACCTCCGTGCTTCTCTCGCACCCACTCCGCCAAGTACGCACCCCAATCATCAAACGTCTCATTGACATAGAACACGGAAGCGCCGACGGTGGCGCCGACAGACCCTATCATCTGCTGCCCGTAGTACCATTGCCCATAAAGGGCGTTCTCAAAAGCTACGCCTTCCGCGGTCACGGGGACGGGGCTGTCGGGCATTTTTGAGGGGTGCTGCACGATGTCGAAGACGTAACCGCACGGCAGTCCGACAGGGTTGTTATGCCCGTGCGCCCGTGAGGGAAACGGTGCGGTTCCTAAGAACACGTATTGGGCGTGCTTCGCCGAGAATGCGAAGTCGGAAACCGCCGCCTCGCCGGCGCAGAGCCGGTACGCGGCGATGAACGCCATCGTCTGCGCCATGGCGTTCCACCGATGCACCATGGCGCCGTCCATGCTCCGAATCGCGTGCGTCGGCAGCCTCGACACCTGCCAGAGCGAGGCGCCGACGCCGCTCTTCAGCTTCTCCGCCTTCCCCGCCGGGAACTCGGCGTCTATGCCGATGAGGAAGCGTCTGTCCAGATTTGCGGCTAGCTCGTCGCTCCCGGTGAACGCCTTCACGTAACAGTCGGGGGCGGTCGCCGGGTTCACCTCCACCATGTGCTCCTGCGCCACGGCGCCGCCCACCAGCGTGTGATTTATGGTCTCCAGATAGATGTTGATGGTCTCCGGCGTGACCTCACGCCCGTAGCGGTTCGTGAGCACGCGGTGCGGCAGGTCCAAGCACGTGATCGCCGTCCTGAAAATGTCGTCGCGGAGCTGCTGCATCGCCGCATTGTTCAACACGTGTAGGTCCTCATACTCGCAAAGCACGTCCGTGCCGCTCACCTTCACCGGCTCCAAAAACCGCTCGCCGACCGGAACCCCGAGCCCGAGCTCGTCGCAAATGCGGTCGGGATTGTATGACGGGATGCCGCGCTCCGCCGCAATACGCTGCGCCGCCTCGATGAACTCCGACTTCCTCTTCGACTGCCGCCTCCCCCCATACTTGT
>NZ_JBMXYC010000043.1:0-6688 GCF_053996935.1 Candidatus Alkanophaga liquidiphilum | reverse complement strand
AACCATTTAACTTCGAAGAATGGGAGATTTGTGGCTCTAAACTGATTAGAACAAAGAATGGAGAGTTCTACTTGCATGTGGTTGTTAAGAAGAAGGTTAAAATCAAGAGTGAATACTCATCCATCATGGCGATGGACATAGGAGCTCGTTGGATAGGAGTGTCGGTGGCACGGCACCGCGGCAAGCCAAAGTTCTACGGTAAAAGAGTGAGGGAAGTTAGGGGAAAGTATTTCTGGCTTAGGAGAAAGTTTGGAATGGAGAAGAAACTACAGGCAATAAAGAAGATAGGGCACAAGGAAAGGAGAATCGTGAACGATGAACTCCACAAGATAGCGAAAGATATTGTTGATGAAGCTGAGAGGAGCAATGCCATAATTGCAGTTGGTAGCTTGAACGGAGTTAGAAACAACAAGGGAAGGAAGGTGAACAGGAAGGTTAGCACGATGCCATTCTACAAACTGAAGGAATACATCAAGTATAAAGCACTTGAGAGAGGGATTGCAGTGATAGAAGTTTCAGAGTTCAATACGTCGAAACAATGTTCAAGATGTGGTTCAATGAATACCAAAAGACCTTCTCAGGGAATTTTCATCTGCGAGGATTGTGGATATCAAATCAATGGTGATGTGAACGGAGCTAAAAATATAATGAAACGAGCCGTGGGCTATATGCTCATGGCAGGGGCTGCGTGCTCAGCCCGACGGGGAGCGCAGGTTCGTCCTGCACACTCCTCAACCTCTTAAGCTTCACGGTGGAAGCCCCGACTCGGGGCGGGGGAGGAGGTCACAAACAACTAAAAATGAAGAGGAGGAAGTCATTTCCTCAGAAGTAGTAAGGCTGCAACTCCTAAAGGTGCTCCTACTACCGACAACAGAACAATTCCTGAAAACTCCGGCGCCGGCGTTCCGAACGTCGTCGGGTCATCCCACTTCTTGCTTGTCTCTCCTGACTTCAGCGTATAATAGCTGCTATCAGGCGCCCTATCTGACAATGGCATCTCCGCCAGATTTACATGAACGGCAAAATTAAATTGCCCGTAATCCGCAGTTGTTTCTATTTCTGCTATAAACACATTAGAGGCATCTTCGTGCTTCATAAAGGCGATATTTGGCGGTCCTGGCGGCTCCTCGCTGGTGCCAAAGTAATATATGAGGTGCCCTTCTACCTCTTCTGCGCCACTTGCCTCTAAGGTATATGCCGTGATGGTTATTGTTGTACCGCCGTCCACATCTGCAGTAACCATGTAGATGTCTTCTTTTGGGTCTATGGGCGTTGGCTTCTCAGCCATCGCTGACGAGAGCAGAAGCGGGAGTAGCAACCCCAGCACTAACAACGTTACGGGCGCATCCCTACCCACAGTGCTCCCTCCTCTTCTTGATGCCGCATGGGGGGGGGGGGGGGATTTCCCCATTGGAATTCAACTCCAATTGCATAAAAACGAATCCAAAATCGAAAACAAATTTTCACTTTGGCAGCGTGAAGAAGAAGCGGCTGCCCTTACCCACTTCGCTCTCAGCCCATACGCGTCCGCCATGTGCCTCCACGACGCTCCGCACGACGAAAAGCCCAACCCCCATGCCCTTTTTATGAGATAAGTAGCTGCCAACCTCGTAAAAAGCCTCAAATATTCTGTCAAGCTTGTCCTTTGGGATGCCGACGCCGCTGTCGGCGACGCAAAACCTCACGTAGTCCTTTCCGCTCTCGGAAATTTCTTCGACGGTTATTTCTATGCTACCGCCTTCAGGCGTAAATTTTATGGCGTTTTCGAGGAGGTTGAAAATGGCGCTTTTTATTTTTTCCCCGTCGCATACTACCTTCACGTCTGGGACGCTCACACGCAACACGTGCCCTCTCTGCCTTAGAAGGGCGTTTAAATCCCTCACAACATCGTAAACCAGCGTTTTTGTCGAGTGCTCTTTCTTGTCAAGACGTAGCTGCCCCTCTTTTATCGTCATCACCGCTCGTAAGTCGTCCAAAAGCTTTATCAGCCTATTTACACTTTCGCTGATCACGAGCAGCCGCTCTTGCTGCTCATAACTCAGCTCGCCGAAGACGCCGCTGAGAAGCATGTCCATGTTGCCTCGGATTATCGTGAGCGGCGTTCCCAGTTCATGAATGGCAATCATCATAAAGTTATCTTTCATCTCGTCCAGCTCTTTTAACCGCTCGTAAGCTTCCGCAAGTTCCCTCTTCGAGGCATCAACGTCCTCAAGGATGTTTAATAATGCCTTCCTTGCATCCATTAGCTCCCTCACCGTCGCCTTTAGCTCCTCCGTCTGCCGCTCAAGGGCTCTCGTTTTCTCCTCAAGCTCTTTCTCTCTCGCAACAAGCTTTGAAATGTCTCGAAGCTCTATCAAATGCCCGAGCAGTGCGTCCTTGAACATTATTGGCGAAACTATGACCTCTAAGACGCCACTCGGTAGCTCCACGGGCTTCCTAAGCTCTTTCAGCTCGCTAACAATCCTGATAAGCTCCTTCGCCTCGTCCTTAACCATTACTTCTAGATCTTTGAGAGGCTTTCCCACAATTTTCTTGGATTCGACGCCAAAAAGCTCTTCAACGGGCTCATTGGCGAGCTGTATCCTGCCGAAGCGGTCAATAACTATAAATCCGTCCTCGATACTCTTCACGAGATTATTGAGCATGACCTCAGAGGGAAGAAACCTGTATTTCAGAAGCACGCAAGCTACGACTGTGGCGCCGGCGACGGTGAACGCCGAGGCTAATGGGGGCACCTGCACACTCGTGAGCGGGATGAAGTTTTTGTTAAGCGGAAGGAGTATGTCGGTGAATACGCTAAGCGCCACTACGACGAGAGCGGTGGATGCCACCGCCCGCACTTGCAGAAATTCAAACCTGTCGTCCTTTGAAAATTTATATGATCTGAGAAACTCGAAGGCGACAACGAACATGACGCCGATGAAATAAAATAAAAATGCCGTTAGCAGGGGCGTTCCCACATATTCGTAGCCCCAGAAGCGGAGTTCCACGCCGCTTATCAACTTGCCCTTGAGAAGGAGGGGGAGAAATGCGATGGAAATGCAGTAAAAGGCGGCCAAGAGGTATTTCTGCGACGCTCGTTTTAGTTTCAGTCTTGTGTTCTCGGGGAACGCCGTCGCAAAGTGGTAGAACGTGGGGGGTATAAAGAGCACACCCATACACTCCACCATGCTCCAGAATAACGGGTCGTCGAGGCGTAGGCGACGCATTAACTCGCCCACATCCCATATAATAAGCGAGATGAAGAGCAACACGAGCGTCTTGCCAACGGTATTTTTTCTCTCGGTTACCGATACAAAAATTACTAAGAGGATATTGATAAGAAGTGCGATTGCGGATATCAAAACATATATGTTTGTCATATCTACTTCTTTTTTCATCGCAACTTAATAATATGACTTATGGGAGACCATGTTCGGACTTTTAGAGCGGGCGTTGGAAACGGCACTGAAGGATTGTGAGCAGGCTGAAATTTATGCGGAGCGAAGCAGAGTTCTGAGCATTGATTTTGAAAAAGGTAAAGTGAAGCGGGGGAAAGTCGGCGAGAACCTAGGGATTGGTATCAGAGTGGTGCTTTCAAAAAAGGTGGGGTTCTCTTATACAACATCGGCAGAGCGTCTTGAGGAGTGCATTGCCGCCGCCATAAGGCAGGCGAAAGCTTCCGAGACTGATGAAGCATTTGAGGGTTTGCCACAGCCTTCGAGGGGCTACTCGACTCCGGAGAGGACATTTGATGAGGCGGTAGTTGCGTTAAGCGCTGGAGCGGCTGTGGAGCTTTGCGAGAGCATGATTTCAGCGGCGTTAGAAAAAGGCGTGAAGACGGTGGAAGGCGGTTTCTCTGCGGGTTACGATGAAGTTTTTGTGCTGAGCTCCGAGGGTGTGAAAACGCAAGACAGGGCGACCTTTGTCTCTGGTAGTTTGACGGCGATTGCGAGTTCAGCGGGCGGTGAGGAGGTTGCGGCGTGGGAAGGCACGGTGTCGCATTTTCTGCAGGATTTCGACGCGGAATTCGTCGGGCGGGAGGCGGCGAGCGTCGCAGTCGCAAGCCTGGGCGGCGAGCGTTGCGAGACGAGGAAGATGCCAGTAGTGCTGACGCCGAAATCGCTGCAAAGCCTCCTGCCTTACACAACGATTGCGCAATTGAACGCTGAAAATGTGCAGAAGAAACAGTCTCCCTACTACAAAAAAAAGAACGAGAGTATTGCAAGTGAAATTTTAACCATCTTGGACGACGGCACGCTCCCTGGAGGCTTGAACACGAGAAAGATGGACGGCGAGGGTATCGCCTCGCAGAAAACCATGCTTGTGGAGTGCGGCGTCCTTAAAAATTTTCTCTACGACTCATATACGGCAACAAAAGACAACGTGGAGAGCACGGGGAACGCCGTTCGCAGCTACGACACGCTGCCAAGGGTCGGCGCCACGAACTTCGTGCTGACTGCTGAAGAGCTTTTGAAAAAGGAAGAGTTGCTTGGAGAGATCAAGGAGGGTTTGCTCGTCCACGACCTCATCGGTGCACACACGGCATCACGGGCATCTGGCGAGTTTTCAGTGGTCGCATACAATGCCTTCATCGTCCGCAGGGGTGAACTCCGTCCTGCTAAGAACGTCATGCTCGCCGGCGCCTCCACCGAAATTTTAAAGAACGTCGTGGCGCTCGCCGATGATGTCCGGCAGCTCGGCAGCGTCGTCTCACCGTCAATCCTCGTCAAAAACATACAAGTGGTCTCGGCGTAGCTCGACGTGACAGTGCCGTATCAGAGTGGCTAAGCGAGGGGCATGGAGGCACGAGCATGGTCATTAGCGGGTTCCACAAAGAGACTTCTATCCCGCTTTGCGCATTAAGATGTGTTAGATTGAGACTACCGGTCAAGGCTAGTCGTCCCTTTTACGGCGTGGGAGAATCCTTGACCTCCACAGGAATGCTCACGGGGACGACCCTTAAAAACAAAGCTCTCGGATTTTAGACATTATTGGTAAGTAGTAATGATTTAAAGAGGGGCATCCGAACAGTAAGTTGCACAGTGCGCAGGACGGGTCTGCGATGAAAGAAGAACATAAATATCTTCTCATAATTGCAGTGGTATTCGCTCTGGTTATCGGAGGGATTCTTTCTGTGCCGTATGACCCACAAGCAGACATTGTTGATGCGGTTTCAATTGATACATGGGCGCACCTATATATTGACGGTATATACAAGATGCCCCTATATGAGTTTCTGGAAAAGTATCCTAGAGCGTTACAGAGCGGTGTGATCGAAGAAGACGGCGAGTATTATGTTGTGACGGAGAAGGGAATTGGTTATGTTTTATTCTACGCATTGATGATAGCATTGGGCATTCAACGATTTACGGGGACAATTCTCGCTTTGATTGCCGTAGTATCTACCTACATCCTTTCAAGAAGGCTTTTTGGCGTGAGATGTGCTGCGTTATCCACCATACTGCTTCTTACGACAGGAATTGCGATGATTATGACTTATCGTTATGCATGGGTCGATTACGGGACGATGGCGTTCCTTGTGCTTTCAATCTGCCTCTTTATAGAGGGTGTTGCTCGAAAGAGTTCGGTGCTATGTCTTTTGTCGGGGTCTGTCTTCTCTGTGGCTGTATCGACCCGCTACCCGGTGGGGCTGCTCGTTGTTCTCCCATTTGTTTACCTACTGGTAAAAGAGGCTCCAAGGATGAAGCTTATAGTGGCATTCTGTATCGGGCTTTTAATACTCTTAACACCTCTCCTGTGGTATAACACCATTACCTATGGTGGCCCTTTCAAGTCGGGCTATGATGTTCGCCGTCTTGGCGACTTCGTGCGTGGTGAACATGAAATTGAGTTGGGAGAGGGGGAGGGGGCGTCAAAATACTGGAGCATCGAAGGTGCGGTTGATAATCTTACAGACGTTCCGCAGATGTTTCTTATCGCAATGCCAGTCTTTTATCTAGCGTTTTTCGGGCTTTACAGGTCTTATAAGGATAATAAAGCTGGGTTTTACCTTTTATTTTCCTGGATAACACTTACAATGATTCTTTACTTCCCGATGGGGCATCTTGGAGGTGTGGGGTTACAAGCACTTCAGCAAGTGCGGTATTTCCTCCCGATGCTTCCAGCACTCTGCATCTTCGGGGCAAATGCACTTTCAGGTCTTTTTTCAAAGGGAAAATATGGAGGAATTCTTGTGGCGGCTCTGCTGATAATATTGGCTGGAGTAGGTGTCTCTGCAACAATATGGAATATGCATACATGGGATGCGACTGGAAGGTTTAAAGAGATTGACGTAGACCTTAAATCCCTATATGAGAACCCATCAGCCTTTAACAACGGGATCGTCACCTTAAGGCACTTGATCGTGATTAAATATGTGAGAGGTGGCTTAATCGTAAAAGATTCTACCACATTCGAGGATATGCTTCTTTGTTTCCCCAGACCACCTCCACAGAGCGTGAAGGAGCTTGATAGAATCACAGGTAAGTTCATCTGGAAGGATCGAAATCAGAATGGGAGTATGGAGAGAGGAGAAGGTGTTATTATGGTAAAGGAGATTCGCTGGGTGCTCCCATGATTTTTACAAGATTTCGGCGAGAAAGCTTATGGTTTGAACCGAATCGCCGTTAGGTTTATATATTGTTTGCAATTTTGTTATTAGCGAGGCTGCGGGTATATCCTGCAGTCAGGGGCTGCGGTGAGCCAG
>NZ_JBMXYC010000042.1:0-38513 GCF_053996935.1 Candidatus Alkanophaga liquidiphilum | reverse complement strand
CTTAATGCCCCCTCTCACGCCGTGAACAGGAATGCGAGCCCAATACTTAGCGAACTTATTGTTAGTTCGCCGAATATCCATCAGGTCTTTTCTTATAACAAGGGGATATTCCTCATTGGGGTCAATTATTCCTGTATGTTCTCTTCCCTTGCTGCTTCGTAGCAGAATAAACTCCTCTGTCTTCTTCCATCTTTAGGAAGTGCTGGAAATTATCATACTCCCGATTAAGTAGCCCAAGCTTCCTCCTTGTCAGACCTACGAGCTTGCACCTGATGGTCCTTGTTACCTCTGTTTCCATTATTCTTTATACAAACTTTGAAGTATAAAAACCAACTCCCAAACTCCCTCCCCTATCTCAACCCTAAAGGTATGAGCTTTCTTAGCGACATTCTGTAAGCATTTGTTGTTAAGATTTAAGGCATCTCGTAGCAAAAGTCGAAAACTCGTTTTTTGAGTGCGGATATTGATTCTATGTCCTTGATGCCGCACTGTCCCAGCAATTTGCCTATTTTATCTCGATATGTGCGCTCGATGCAGACTCCACGCCTCTGGAGGCGTTCTGAAAGTTTTTTGTTAAAGCTTTTTCCGTCTCTGTCGTAATCGGTGAGGATGACAACACGCTCATACTTCTGGCTGACGAGCTCGACGAAGTCGCCATCCGAGAGCTTCGACTCTGAATACAAGAGCATGTCTTTTCTGAAACCCAGCAACTCCAACGCCGTCCTGTCGTGAGAACCCTCGACGATAACTGCATCTACTTCACGATTCATCTCCTCGACTATAAACTCAAGCTCCTTGTAAACGAGGTAATTCCGTTTGCCTTTGCGTCTTCTTTGTTTCTGCCTCGGCATGATGCAACGAGATGAGAAAAAGTAAAAAATTAAGCTATTTTCTTTCCGGGAGCTTTCACGCCCACAGAATAGACCTCTTCGACCTTTATCGTGCCGACAGCCTTCGTTTCGAGCTTCAGTGTTTCCTTAACAGTCTTGCTCATCTGCTCGAAGAGCGGCCCGGAGGTCTGGAAACCTTGGAACGTCCCTTTTATCTGATAACCGTCAAGACCCTTATATGCGGCGGCTGCCACTTTTTTGGTGGCTTCGAGATTGCTTTTCGTCTTCCCGAGGAAAATATCGGCAAACGCTATCATCTCCTCATTCACGGCGGCGAGCGTCCCTACAGGAACGACGTTTGGGACGCCGTCGGCGTTCACCGTCGCCAAAACCTTCGCAGCCTGTGCATCATTAAACAAGTCTATTACTTCCTTTGGCATTTTCGCCATGGTCATCCACCAAACCCTAAAATGATTTAATTTTAAATAAACCTTTTGAATGCCGTTGAGAGCTGGGCGGAAATGGATGCTCCTTGTAACGATAGCGGTGCTCGCAGCGCTTGCCAGCGTCGCAGTGATTTTAGAGATGCGCGCCGTCAGCGACGTTACGCCGTCGCCTGACGAAATAGAACTGCCATCACCACGCACCACCGGCGAGATGTCGGTGGAGGAAACAATTGCGCTGCGCCGGTCAGTTCGTAGATTTGCAAACGAGCCCTTGACGCTTCAGGAGCTCTCGCAGTTGCTCTGGGCAGCACAGGGCATCACCGACCCTGAAGCTGGAAAAAGGGCGGTGCCGAGCGCCGGTATGACATACCCGCTTGAGATATATGTAGCGGTCGGCGAGAGCGGCGTTTCCGAGCTTGTCGCCGGCGTCTTCCATTATTCGCCGCACGAGCACAGTTTATCTAAAGTTAAGAGCGGGGACGTGCGTGACGAGCTTTGTGCAGCCGCCGTCGGGCAGACGTGGGTGCGAGCGGCGCCGGTCAGCATTGTGATTGCGGCAGTTTTCGAGAGGACGGAGGCGAAATACGGGGAGCGAGGCAAGCGTTACGTCTTCATGGAGGCGGGGCACGCTGCACAAAACTTGTATTTGCAGGCGACGGCTCTCGGTCTCGGGATGACGGTCGTCGGTGCGTTCCTCGATGACGACGTGCGTGAGCTCCTAAGCATGCCCGATGACCACGCACCGTTATACGTAGTGCCTATAGGGCGGCGTGCGAGCTGAGGGGGTCTTATGGGACGCATGCGGAAAGGGGCGCCTAGGGAGTTGCAGAGTCTCGTGAACCGCCTTTGGAGGGAGGCGGAGCGTAGCAGGCAGCGGAGGCTGCTCGTGATCGCTGGAGAGCAAAAAAAGTGTTACGAGCTTGCGTTCTCGCTGCTGCAGCGAAGGATTGACGAAAAGGAGCTTGATGCAAGAAAGGTGTTGCTTGCCACTTCGTTTCTTGAAGACGTGCCTGAGAGGCATCCTGACTTCCAAGTTATTGAGTTCAAGGACACACTCAAGGTCCTGGGCATGACGTTCGACGCGATGCTTCTTGATTTCCACAGGACGCTCGTGCCTTCAGACCTCGGAAGGCTCGCGGGGCTCGTGCGGGGTGGCGGGCTCGTTTTCATGCTCGTCCCGCCGCTCGACGAGTTCGTGGAGATGGTAACGAAGTTCCACCGTCACATCATGCTTACGCCGCCTTACGACGAGGCGGATATCCGCCGCAACTTCCTCCGCTGGTTCGTTCAGAAGCTTTTTGAGCACGACGGCGTCGCAATAGCGACTGCAGACGGCAGAATCCACAAGAAGCCGCTCGCTTCGAAAATTAAGAGGCGACGGCGAAGACCACTGCCGAAACTCCCCGAAAGCCCAAGATTCAAGAAGATTTTTTACGAGCTTTGCCTGACGCAAGACCAGGTTGAAGCGTTGAAAGTGTTGGAGGAGCTGGAAAAGGGGACGAAGAGGATTTTCGTGCTCACTGCAAACCGGGGGCGTGGGAAGTCGAGCATCATAGGTTTGGGACTTGCCGCCCTCGTGGAGGCAAGCGGCAGACGCAACAGGGCGCTAAAAGCGCTTTTAACGTCGCCGGAACTTGAGAACGTCACCGAAGTTTTCAGGTTTGCGAGAATCGGGCTTGAGCGTGTCGGGCGTAAGGTGACGGCGAAAGAGCATAAGGGCTTCACATTCGAGCTGCGTAGCGGGGCCTCGCTGATTGAGTGGTGGGGCCCAATGGACGCCGCCCGCAAAGCAGAACGCTACGACGTCGTCGTCGTGGACGAAGCTGCCGCCATTCCGATTCCGTTACTCTTTCGCATCTTAAGGCAAGCACCTCGTGTTATATTCTCATCAACGGTCCACGGCTATGAGGGCGCTGGGCGTGGTTTCTCAGTCCGCTTCCTCCGCAGGCTGCGGGAGAGCAAGGAGAGCGTCGTCGAATATGAGATGACCGAGCCTATAAGATACAGCGAGGCTGACCCGATTGAGGACTGGGTTTTCAAGACGCTGTTGCTGGATGCGGAGCCGTTTTCTTTCGGGAAGCTCGAGGAGGTTCAGTTAGATGCCTGCGAATATGTGACGGCCCGTGTCGAGGAGCTTTTCGAGCGTGAGGAGGTGCTGCGTGAGTATTTTGGAATTCTGGTGCTTGCCCACTACAAGAACAATCCGAACGACTTTGCGATTTTATGTGACGCGCCGAACCAAGAGGTGAGGATGCTCACTATCAACCACCACGTAATATGCTCGGTGCAGCTCGCAGCGGAGGGGGGGCTGCTCGACGAGGACGTCGAAGCCATGTATTACGGGTATGCGCCGCCCGGAAACTTAATCCCAGATATTTTCATCAAACACTACCGCTGCCGCGACCTCAGCAAGCTCTGCGGCTGGAGAATCGTCAGAATCGCTACGCACCCCGAAATCATGCGTCGTGGCATCGGCACGAAAATGCTGGCTGAGATCGAAAAGGAGGCACGCTGCAAGAACATCGACTGGCTCGGATCAAGCTTCGGCGCAACCTCCGAGCTCCTACGCTTCTGGGCAAGAAGCGGCTTCTTCCCCATACACATCTCGCCCGCCCGTAACGAAGTTAGCGGCGAGTATTCCGTCGTCGTTGTGAAACCGCTGAGCGACGTCGCCCGCTCTGCGTTCCAAGAAATTGCGGCGCTTTTCTTTGAAAGGTTCTTGAAGCTCTTGAGGGAACCGCTCAATGACTTGGAAATTGGGCTCTCCTACCTGATAATAAGAATATTGAGGAACGTCCTCAGCGGGAAGCCGGCGTTAGTAGGCTCCATCGCTGCCGCTACCGCCGCGGCTACGACTGCGGCGTCAGTGGGGGACGAAAAGGCTGAAGAGGCGGAAGAGGACGAGGTTGAGGGCGTGGCATTGGGCGACGTATGGCGAGAGGTGTGGCTGCGCAAGCTTTTGAGCATAGACGATTTGAGCTGGCGGCGTGCGATTATTTACGCATACGGACCGCTGAAATATGAGGCTGTGGCGGACTGTATTGCGGACTTTGTCCGTCTCTACTTCCTGCGCTTGGAGAAGAAGCTAAGCAACTTCCAGGAGCGGCTGCTTATTCTGAGGGTGCTGCAGGGTCGGAGCTGGGAGGACGTCGCGGACGTCGTGCGGCGGAGCATAACGACGTGCGCCAACGAGCTTCGAGAGGCGGTCGGCATCATCCTGAAAAACTTCGTCGAAGAGGCAGGAGGGATGTTGCGCTCGTATGGGGAGGAAATTTCTGAATTTCAACGAAAAGTTCCTGAAGAAGCTGAAGAGCGGGCGTAAGACCGCAACGCTCCGCCGTGGCAGGAAAAAATACAAAGCGGGCGAGGTCGTCAAGGTGATATGCGGCAAGGAGTATCTTGGCGAGGCGCTCATCACCGACGTCCGCTACATCACGTTCGATGAGGTTGACGAGGCGACCATCAGGGAAGAAGGCTATCGCAGCAAGAAAAGTCTCAAACGTGACCTCAGGCGGTTCTACGGGAACTTCGGCGAAAACGAAATATTTACGCTTATAAAGTTTAGGCTGACGCCAAGGCGGCGCAAGTGAAGAAGAAGTCTCAGACGGGTGGGAAGTGCGCACAGGGTATAATTGGTTAAAACGTCAAACGCCCCCAGCTCGCTGCCCTCCATAAAGGTGAAAGAATGCGAGCAGCCCCTCAAGCTGAATTCGCTCGTTCGCCCCCTCCGCAATCCTAAAATCCACTTCTCCTATCCTGTCTATCAAATAAACCTTCTTTTCGGGTGGTATTTCCATATTCAAAAGTGTTTTATGCATCTGTGTAAGCAACTCGTCGGGCGCCACGCCCTTCTCGTCCAGAAGCGTGTTAAGCATCTCAAGAGCTTCAAAGAAATCTTCATATAACGCTTTTCTTATCAGCGCCTCCACCACCTCGGGACTCGGCGTCGCCGTGATATTGTATATGATTTCTGGCGTTATTTCCTTGCTCACTGCGGCGGCGCTCTGCAGCGCATTTATCGCTCGTCGCATGTCGCCACCCGCAACGTCATATATCGCCTTTATGACCTCCTCTGAAATCTTAAGGCGTTCCTGCTTTGCAATGTAGAGAAGCCTTTTCTTTATGGCGTCATAGGGGAGTGCCTTGAATCGATAAACTGCGCACCTCGACTGTATCGGCTCTATTATCTTTGAAGAGTAGTTGCAGCTGAAGATGAACCTGCACGTTGCGGAGTAGCGCTCCATCGTCCTTCTTAAGGCGGACTGGGCGGCGTCGGTGAGAGCGTCAGCCTCGTCAAGGAAAATTATCTTAAACTTCCCGCCGACGGCCATCATCCTCGCAAAATTCTTTATGTTGTTGCGCACGACATCTATGCCCCGTTCGTCTGAATTATGCAGCAAAACGGGCGGCGCCATCACAGACGTGACTCTGCCGTTAGCGGCGAAACCCCAAAACATCTCGGTGCGTGGGACGCCCACGTCGTAAACCCAGCCGTCGTAGCTCATCTCTTTCACGTCCTTGACTTTTAAGACGTGAAGCTTAGAGCTTGCAAGCTTCCTAAGCGTCTCAAAGGTCTTTTGTTCTCCCTCGTGTAGTTCCTTAGCGTTAACCGACCTAATGGCACCCAACATCTTCGATTTCTCAATGGTGTCGGCGGCGCTGCATACGTTGCTCAAATGCCAACTTACAGCGTTTGCGTTCCTGAGGAAATTCAAGAGGGGTTCTGCGGGGAGCTTGCCGCTGCCATCGCAGAAGGAGATTAGAAACGAGCCAGTTTCCACTTCTGCGGCGGGTTTTGAAGCGAGAGCTCCGCTCTCAGTGATTACGATTAAAGAATGGTCAGGGGTGACGCTTATTTCCCCGCCCTCGTGCTTTATTCTCAAAATACGTTCGGCTTTGTGCCTTGCAACCGCCGAGACGGGCATGAATTTGATTTTGTAATCTGCCACCGAGAGGACTTCGACCCCTTGTAATATTGCATATTCTTCTTCCTTGTCATCTCCAAAAATCAGCTTGTCAAGCTCCTTGAAACTCAAACTCGTTATATTGCCGCCGGCACGCAGCACTAAGACGGTCTCAGGCGTCACCGATGCATTTAATTCGGTGAAGTTCTCTTCGTAGGCGTCGCCGAAAAACTCCCTGGCGAGCGCTACTGCCGCTGCCGTCTTCCCGACGCCTGCGGGTCCTGAAAAGATGAGATGCGGCATGTTTCCCGCTTTAACGTAGGACTTGAGGTTTCTGACGATTTCCTCCTGCCCTACAATCTCGTCGAGCGTCTTAGGGCGGTATTTCTCAATCCAAATCTCTTCTGCACGCCCGGGCATCTGCGATAATGAGGACGTAACTCTCGTATTTATCTCTTTTGAGTTCGAATTAAAGGGCTCGGCGCTTATTTTGACGACGGCTCTTTCGTCAGACTACTCCTGAGCCCTCAAAAGCTTCTCCACTTCATCAACGATTTTTGGCAGGACTTCTCCAGCATTCCCTTCGATGATGTAGTCAGAGACGACGCCCGTGAGAGGTGTCGCTTCGGGGTTTATCTCGATGATGGTGGCACCTGCGTTTTTTGCGATGATGGGGATGCTCGCCGCAGGGTAAACAACGGCAGATGTTCCGATGACGAGCATGACGTCGCATGTTCTCGCCTCGTGCTGTGAGCGTCGCAGCGCCTCTACGGGTATCGGCTCGCCGAAGAATACGGCGTCCGGCTTCAGAACGCCGCCGCATTCGCACCTCGGCGGCATCTCTTTCACCTTATATTCTTCAGTCTTGAACCGCTTCCCGCAGTCCAAGCAGACGAGCCAAGCGAGCGTGCCATGAAACTCGATGACGTCAGTATTTCCAGCCTTCTGGTGCAGCCCATCAACGTTCTGCGTGATGACGCAGTGTAACTTCCCCAACTTCTCAAGCCTCGCAAGCGCAAGATGCGCAGGATTTGGCTGCGCATTTTTGATGACCTCGAACATGTCTTTTAGCAGCACCGACCATACCTTCTCTGGATGCCGCCTGAAGGCGTTGATGTGCGCATATTCCTCAGGGTTGAACTTCTCCCAGAGCCCGCCCTTGCCCCTGAACGGCGCGATGCCGCTCTCCACAGAAATGCCGGCGCCGGTTAGTGCTACGACCTTCTTCGCTTTTGCTACGTCCTTTGCCGCCCTTTTTATCAGGTTTTCCAATCTCATATTCTTATCATATTTGACTCTTATGTTATTATGAGGATGCGCTACTGCACCGCGGACGTGCTTGAGGAGGTTGAACTTTTAAGAGAAATGGCGGGGGGGGCGCAGAGGAGCATAGAAGAGATAGCGCAGCGAATACACGAGTATGACGTGATGCGACGGCGGGCGGAGGAGGTGGCGGCGGAACGGCTGCAAGAGGTGGACGAAGAAAAAGAAAGACGCAGGGAGGAGCTGAAGGAGTATGACGAGGAAGTTTCCTACACAGTAATCGACAAGATTATGGAAGGGGCGTCAGTTGAAGAGCTTGTAGAGGGCATAAGGGAGGATAGAGAACGGCGGAAGAGGGAAAAGAGGATAACCTCGCTGATCTGGGACTACGGGATAAAAAGGGAGGACGTAGAGCGGGTTCTAAAGGACCTCGAAGAGAAGGGCTACATACGCATCGAAGGCGACATCGTGAGCATCACACCAAAAGGGGCAAGAAAACTCGCCCGCCGCATAGTGAAAGATGCGCTTGAGCGACGCAGTGGCGTTTTCGGCGCCGTCGGCATGCCGACGCCGCCGGGGCGGCACGGCTCGAAGCTCTCTACCTCTTTAAGACCCTACGAGTTCGGTGATGACTACGAGCTCGTTTCCATCGAAGAGACGCTGCTCAATGCCATGCATCGGGATTTTTCCCTGCGGGAGCTGAGGGAAGAGGACTTCATAGTCCACAAAACTTCCCACAAGAGAAAGGTCTTCGCGGGCTTGATAATCGACAAGAGCGGCTCGATGAACTACAACAGGAAGATGATGGCTGCCATCGAGGCGTCTTTAGCCCTTTCTGAACTCATGCGAAAGCACTCCGACACGCTCAAGATTTTCGTGTTTTCGGAATTTGCGACGGAAATCCCAGCGTGGGAGCTCGTGCGGATGCGAGCTGGCGGCAATACGGGCATGGCAGAGGGCATGAGCGCCTTCAGGCGTGCCGCTCACAGGGAAAGTGGCGAAAAACATGCATATTTGCTGACGGACTCCGAGCCTAACACCGAAGATGGCGTTTACGTCGGGTTCAGGCGTGCGGTGAAAGGAGTTCTGCGGGAGGCGTCAAAATACCGGGATGAAAACATCTCGCTCGACATCATCATGCTTGACGACAAACCACACCTCAGAAGGCTCGCAAGAATGCTCGCACGAGAGAGCCTCGGTAGAGTCTTCTTTGCAAAGCCCGAAAACCTCGCAGCGTTCGTCGTCGAGGATTACCTGCGGCGCCGCCTTGCATAGATGTTACGCCTCGGCGGTAACCAGTTCAAAGAGTAAGCTTTAAATATTAGTCCCCAAAATTGGGATATATCTCAAATCTGAGATGGGGCCATGGGTGAGGGGAAGACGGCAGCGTTGAGGAAATTAGCGCTCCTCGGCGCCATGGAGCGCCCGCTGAAAATCTCATCGGCAGAGTTCGCAAAGGTGCTTGAGACGAGCATGCAGACCGCTTCACGAAGATTACAAGAGCTTGAAAGGGAAGGGCTAATACGTAGAGATATTGTAGCCGACGGGCAGTGGATCGTTGTGACGGAAAAAGGTATAGACCTTTTGAAGAGCGAATTTGAAGAATATCAAAGGATATTCTCAGGGATGGAGGGCAACGAGAGTGTGGAGCTTGTTGGCAGCGTGGTTTCGGGTCTGGGCGAGGGGCGCTACTACGTCTCCCGGGAGGGCTACGTGCGGCAGTTCAGGGAGAAGCTGGGCTTCGTCCCCTACCCCGGGACGCTCAATTTGCTGTTAAGGGACGGGAGCGTCGTGCTGCGGCGGCGGCTCGACGCCAGAAGTGGGATAAAAATCGAGAGCTTCACCGCTGAGGGCAGGACGTTTGGCGGCAGCAAGTGCTTCTTCTGCGAGATTCTACGGGACGGCTGCGACGGCGTGCAGTGCGCAGTGGTCATTCCTGAGCGGACGCACTACCCCGATAACGTCGTCGAAATCATCTCGCCAGTCAATCTCAGGGAGAAACTCGGACTCGAAGACGGCGACGAGCTGCGAGTGAAGATTATGTTAAGCTGAGCGGGTTAAGCATGGAAAAAGGAGAGGGCATGTGGGAGGTAAGACGTAAAATGTCAAAGAGGTTGCCTGAGGTGGTAAAGGCAGCTGTCGAGAGCATAAGAGAGGGCAGGATGGTGCTGATATACGACGCCGACGACCGCGAGGGCGAGACCGATCTTGCGCTGCCGGCACTGGCGACGATGCCCGCCGATGTGGCACGCCTCCGCAGGGACGGTGGAGGATTGGTCTGCGTGGCGATTCACGGCGGCGCCGCTGAGAGACTGGGACTTCCTTTTGTGAGCGACGTGTTGGGTAGCGTGGGTGAAAGGTTTTTGGCGGTGAAACGGCTCGTGGAGCGCGAGGGCGATGTCCCCTACGATAAACGATCTTCGTTTTCACTCTGGGTCAACCACAGAGCGACGTTTACGGGCATAACCGATAGAGACCGAGCTTTGACTATTAGGAAGATAGGGGAGGCAGTGCGTAGCGTCTTAAATGGCGAGCGCTACGACTTCAGTGCGGAGTTCAGGACGCCAGGGCACGTTGCGATCTTAAGGTCCGCAGACCGCCTCGTAAAAGAGCGGCAGGGGCAGACCGAGCTTTCGGTTGCGCTTGCGATGCTTGCGGGCGTCACGCCTGCGATGGTGATTTGTGAGATGCTTGATGCCAGCACGGGCATGGCGCTCTCGAAAAAGGACGCAAAAGCCTACGCCGCTGAACACGGTTTTGTATTCATCGAGGGCAAGGACATCGTTAAAGCTTGTGAAACCGTTGGCTTGGCGTAGCGGCGGCATAAGCGATGCTGCGGTGAGTGGAGCAGCCTGGTCGCGGGGGCGTGGGTAATGGCGGGAATAAGCAAAGCTGGAGCGGCTGTAGAGCTTTGCTCTAACGGCGTCGGCTAACTACGGCTTTCTACCAATGTTGCTTTCTTGACGACGAGCCTTGCGGCGTGCGCACCTTCCTCAAGAATTTCAAATTCGAGTATCTTGAGACGCTTTTCGAACGGCGGGGCATCGAGAACGAGAGTCTCGAACTCTCCGCCCTCCCCGACTATGCTCACTCCATATTTGGCGTTGAGGGCGAGAAGCCGCCGCACCCGCTCCTCGTCAAGTCTCGCACCGAGCCAACTCTTGTCGAAGCCGTATGCGGCAACCGCCGTGAATATCACTTCAAAACCCTCATCGAGCAAGGTCGCAAGCAGCTCTTTTTGGTCTCTCCCCCACAGAGGAAGAACTGCTTCAAGAGACAGCTCTTCACATATTTCCTCAATCCGCTTCCTTTGATAACTCGAAAGGACAGCGCCCGCAACCACGCCTTCAATCCCGAAGTTTTCAACAGCTGCTCGCACCGCATCTCGCAAATCCTCAAGCTCTTCTTCTTCCCTACCGACGGTTGCCCTTACGACGAGGGGCAGCCGCATCGCCTCAGCCTGCAACCTCGTAAGATGCACATTCGGCGTATGGAACATGAAGGAGTATGGATTCTCGCTCTCCACAGTGATAAGGCATTTTATCTCATAGCCCCGCCGCCGCATCGCCTCGTATAATGCGAGCGTGCTATCTTTCCCCGAGCTGAACAACGCCCCCAGCCGCATCAAAATAATGAAGTCTTGCCATTAGAAATGCACAGCGCCGTCTCGCAAACCTTATATATCACGGAGGCATTCCTTTGGTCAGAGGCTCCTTGTCAAAGCAAGGAGCTGTGTAACCGCGTAGGAGAGTTGTTATGAGCGCAGAATTGCCCCCGCAAGTGCAAAATCAACTGATGCAGCTCCAGCAGCTCCAGATGCAATTACAAGCCATAGCGAGGCAGAAAATGCAGGTAGAGGCGATGCTCAAGGATGTGGAGTTCGCGCTGGACGAGTTAGAAAAGCTCAGCGATGATGCCATCATCTACCGAAATGTCGGCGAACTCATGATAAAAGCGAGCAAGGCTGAGGTGAAAGAGGACTTGACGGATAAGAAAGAGACCTATGACCTCCGACTCAAGACGCTTGAGCGGCAAGAAGAGCGGATGCAAAAACGCTTCCAGCAGCTCCAGCAGCAGATAAGAGAAGCTCTTGGCATCGCCACCGGCGGCGAGTCCCAAATCCTGGGTGCATAGCCCTACCTAGCCTTTGGGTTTTATTTTTTACTCGTCATACCGCTAAGGCGTAAGGCGACGCCGTGGCGTTGCGAGAATCAACCGTTTGCAGCGGACCGCAACGCATATAAGTCGACGTGCGAAATTTAAAACGGATGGAGCCAGTCAAGTTGCCGCTGAAAGTCCTGCAGGGCGAGCCGGAGAGGATTCACGCGGAGGAGCTGCGTGAGAGCTCTTTTGTCGTTGCGAAGGAGCTTTCTGACTTCTTGGCTTCGACGCTCGGACCTCGGAGTTTGCAAAAAATGCTTGTCGAGGACGAAGGTCGCAATTTCATAATAAGCAGCGACGGGAAAACGATAATGCAACGCTTTGACCTCATGCAGTTCAAAGCGAAGCACCCCGTCGCCATCCTTTTCAGAGAGCTTTCAAAGACGCAGGACTACGACGCTGGCGACGGCACGACAACGACGGTCGTCCTCGCCGGCGAACTTCTTAACGAGGCAAGGAAACTCGTTGGTGTAGGATTACATCCAAACATCATCGCCGACGGTTACAAAATGGCTGTGGACAAAGCTCTGGAAATCTTGGAGGAGTTAGCATTCGAGGCGACCGACGAAATTCTCTACAAGGTTGCGAGAACAGCCATCGACACAAAATACTTGGAAGTGGCAGAGGAACTTTCCAGAGTCGTTGTAGAAGCAGTGAAAATCATAAGTGACGGCGGGAAAAAGGAAGCAAATCCCGAAGACGTGCACATCGCAAGGAAAAGTGGTAAAGAAGCAGCTTCCACTACACTCTTCAGAGGTATAATCGTCGAAAAAAGCTTCTTACATGAGGACATGCCAAAAAGAGTGGAAAATGTCCGGGTGGCGGTTATTGACGCTCCACTTACGGTCAAGCCCGAAGAAGGCATGTTCGCCTCTCATTATCTCTACTCCACAAGAGTGAAAAGCCTTGAAGACATGCTTCTGCAAGCGGAATACGAGCGTGAAATCCTCAGGGAGAAGGTCGAGAGAATAAGAGGGGCAGGCGCCGATGTCATAATTTCAAGACGTCTCATAGACAAGCGCCTCGGCAGGATGCTATTGAAAATCGGCATGGTCGCAATCCAAGCCGTCCCCACTGGGCAAATACTCGAGAGGATTGCGAAAGCTGTGAACGCAAGAATCGTGACGAACGTAAGCGAGATAAGCGAGAACGATCTTGGGTATGCGGAATGGGTCGAGGAGGTCAAGTTTCCAGACAAATCTACCTTCGTCTTCATAAAAGGCACAAACCCGAAAAGCGTCACGATTTTCCTGCGAGGCGGTGCGCAGCACACGCTCTCCGACTTTGCAAGGGCGGTGAACGATGGCTTATATGCGGTGGCGAAAGCGTTGAATAAGAAGGCTCTGCCCGGCGGCGGCGCCGTCGAGGTCGAGCTTGCGTTACGTCTTCGGAAGTTCGCAATGTCCGACGCCACGAGGCGGCAGCTCGCCATCCTCGCATTCGCCGATGCCCTCGAAGCCATCCCAAAGATACTTGCAAGGAACAGCGGCAGAGACCCGCTTTCCGTCCTGCTTGAGCTGAGAGAAGAACACGCAAACGGTAATGTGAACTATGGCTACGATGCGAGAGCGAGGGAAATACGAGACGTCGTGGAAGCCGGCATCTTAGAGTCGCTGAGGCTGAAGGAAATGGTGATAAAGGGTGCTTACGAGGCGGCGCTCATCGTGCTGCGGTCAGACGACATCCTCTACGGAAACGTGCTTCAGGAGCGGATTGAAGAAGAAAGGAAAAAGAGAAGTCACAGCAGAGTCAAGAAGTGAGAGGCGAGAACGAACATCGCATGCGCCCACGCCAGTGGATACACCGATTTTTGCAGCTCATTTTCAAATATCTGCTCAGGTATGTATCCGTCAACACGCCGTAGGACCCACGTATAATATTTCTCTGCGCTCACAGCATCTCCTTTTACGGAATAATAAATGCTCATCCAGAAATTCAAGAGGGGCCACGCTCCCGCCCCTTTGGACCTAAGGCTGCCATCTCGCACCCAGCCGTCGTAAAAATCTTTTTCGTATCTGTAAACGCCGCCGCCTCGCACTATTTTTTCTTCCATCTTCCTAACGGTATTGACCATCCTCTCATCTCCCGCCGAAAGCAACTCAAATGGATAAACTAAGCCGAGCAGCGACGCATCTACGGTGTCATCATCAAGCAAGCCTGAAGTCCTTAGAAAATATCCCTTATTGGCGCTATAAGAAGCTAATGCCGCGCTCTCCATCTCTAAGGCGCATTTCCTCCATTTTTTAACCTCTTCCGCCTTTGCGTAGCCGCTGCCTTCCGCAAGCTCGCTGGCGCACATCAGCCCCTTACTGCATGCCGCCAGCGAGTATGTGTGATTGTCCTTAGTGTCTGGAAACGTCGCACGCTCCTCCCAAAGGTCGAAAGTGCTCGTGGTGAAGTGTTTGCCGCCCCAGATTTTACAGATGCCGTTTGCCGCCCTCCTTATGAGAGTCTCGAACTCCTGCGCCTGCACCAGATTTTTGCGGAAGTGATGCCAGAGCGCCCAGAGCAGCGTGCCTGTCTGATCGGGCTGCAATTGCCAGCCCTCCCTGACGCCGTTTGTGTGATATCGCTGCGAGAACACGGCGCCGTTTTCGGCGGAAGCCCCTGAAAAGCTTTGCGGTCTTTCAAGACACCACTTAAAAAACTTCTTCTGTATCCTCAAACTCGCAACACCACGCTCCTCAAGGATGTCGGCGGCGACACAGACGTAAGCTGCGTCCCTTATCCAAACGAGCCTATAAGGCGACGCGTCCTTAGGGTAATAGTCCATGTCTGTGTTCGCCGCAACTATTGCTCCGTTTTCGACGGAGCAATCTCTTAAAACACGCACTGTCGTCCTTAAAACATCATCGAACCGCTTTTTCAAATTTTCGCCTGAGACTTCGGAAATCATAATGAATCTTTTTTTCGGAAATTTAAGATAGCTCCCGAACACCGTGATAATAATTAAACCCTTACAACAAACGAGAGAACATGTGGGGAGAAATAATGGGCAAATTTGAAAAGACGCCGTCGCAGAAGAAGGTAGTTCGTTTACTGCTGGAGCGTGGCTTCCGTATCGACGCAGAAGGGCGAATTTCCTCAGGGAATATAAGAATACCGCATTCACAAGTTGCAAAGGAGGCTGGTGTTGACCGCAGGGTTGTTGACATGACCGTGAAGGCGATAATGGCTGATGATACTTTGAGGAGGATGTTTGAGAATCTGCGGTCTGTGCCGCTTCTTGACAACATAGCACCGCTCCTTAATCTTGGCGTTGTGATAATATACCCAAAGGATGCAAGGGATAAAGGCATACTCAGCGAGGTCACCACAGTAATCGCTAAACACGGGCTTAGCATTCGGCAAGCGGTGAGCGATGACCCTTATTTCGTGGAGGAGCCAAAGCTCACAATAATTATAGACGGGCAAGTCCCAGGACGTTTGATAGAGGAATTAAGAAGGACAAAGGGCGTGAAGAGCGTGCAGGTGCTTTGAAGGAAAAGAACTACTCACAATCCTTTACGCTTAACCAGTAGGTCATAATAACAGCTATGTCTGTCGTAGTGTCTTTTGTTCTGCTTTTTGTGGGGCTTTTCGTGCTGATACTGGCGGCGGACGCCTTCGTCGCATCTTCTACGGTGGTTGCGAGACGTTTTAATATCTCGGAAATGGTCATCGGGCTGACGCTCGTCGCCTTCGGGACTTCGGCGCCGGAGCTTGCGACATCGCTCTACGCCGCTGCCGTCGGCAGCAGCGGGATTGCCATCGGCACAGTTGTCGGCAGCAACATCACGAACGTCGCCATCCTCGGAATCTGCGCCGCCATAATCCCGCTTGCGACGGATGAAGGGGTTGTGAAAGACGGGCTTGTGATGCTCAGCATCTCTACGCTGCTTACGGCGTTGTCTCTCCAAGGCATTTCAAGATTAGATGGCTGCGCCCTTCTCGCGGTGTTCCTCTTATACATGATAACTCTCAGGCGGCGGGGGGGCGGCGGGGTAGTAGCGAGGGATAAAGACATGGAGTTTAACTGCGTGATGGTGTGTTTGAAACTTTGTTTAGGGGGTTTTGGCATCTTTTTGGGAGCAAAACTTTTAGTGGATTCTGCGGTAAGCATTGCTGTATCCTTCAACATTCTTGAGTCGGTAATAGGCAGCACGCTTGTCGCCTTCGGAACTTCCGCGCCCGAACTCGCAGTCTCAGTAAACGCAGCGGTGAAACGGCATGGCGGCATCTCCATCGGGAACATCCTCGGCAGCAACACGTTCAACGCTGCATTAGTGGTCGGGCTTTCAAGCCTGATACGCCCGCTTGGCGTTGATACCGCTCTTTTCTTCTGGAATATTCCCATGATGCTTTTCACAGCCGTTTTGCTCCTGATTTTCATCCGAACTAAGCATGAGCTGAGCAGGCTCGAAGGCATTGCCCTTGTAGCCACTTACGCCATCTTCATCTGCATCAATTACGTCCTGTTTTGATTTGACGCGTCACCAAGTTGCCTTGCTGCCAACAGAAAAGCGGCAGAAAAGCGGTGAAATTAACACATTAATTTGAAACAAGAAACTCTTTTTGGGGACGTGTGACCCCCTCCATCTCATGGTTAAAACCATAAGCTTTCTTAGCGACATTTTGTAAAAATTAGTAAAAATGCTAGAGGAGCTTGCGAGGATAATTGAGGAGGAGCGGGGGCTTGCGGAGCGGGAGTTACGGGAGCGGGCGCTGCGGCAGGCGACGCCTGCTAAGATTTCTGGGGTTTCAGGGAGCGTAGCCGTGCTGGAGTGCGGCGGCGGTCTGCGGCTCGACGTCGGCGACGTCGTCGGCTACGTCGCTTCCGAGGACGTGGAGAGGTTGGGCGTCGTAGTCGAAGCACGTCCGAACACGCTTGCCGTCTTTATGGAGGCGTCCGGCTTCCATGTCGGCGATGAACTCCAAATTTTCGAGTCCGAGTCCTTAATAAGCTATGATTTGCAGCTTGAGGCATTGCAGAGGGTTTGGACTGGCAGGACTGAAATTGAAGGGCGCCTTTACGAGCTGATGTTTGGTGATTTGAGGCTTTCTGAGCTGAAAAGAGCTACGACGCTAAAAGATAAGCGTATTTTCAAGAGTGGAGAACTTACAGATGCCGTTCTTGACGCTTCGCAGGTGAAAGCTGTTGAAAGTGTCCTTTTGCTTGCCGAGGGCGAGTTTATTTTGATAATAGGACCGCCGGGGACGGGGAAGACTCAGGTGATAGCTAAAGCTGCCTACGAGCTTACGAAGCGGGGCGAGAAGGTTTTGATAACGTCGCATACGAATAGGGCGGTGGACACAGCCATCGAGAACCTGCCGCTGAGCGTGGCGTTGCGGGTCGGACGCCCCGAAAAAGTATTGCGCAAGGAATATTTGTTGGGAAGGCGGGTGGAGGCTGCGCTCGGCGGGCGTTTGAAAGAGCTGCGGCGTCGCATCTCATCGTGGGCGAGCGTCGAGGAGCTGAGCCGGACGCTTTCAGAGCGCAGCCGCCTCCTTAGGGAAGAGAGCGAGCGTCTCATCGCAACGACGCCAATCATCGGCGCGACGCTCATAAAGTCGCAACTCTTTCCATTGCGCGACGTGACGTTCGATACGGTGTTCATAGACGAGTGCAGCCAAGCTTCGATACCGTTGGCGCTCCTCGGCGCGCTTAAGGCGAAAAAATGGGTCTTCATCGGCGACCACAAGCAAATGCTACCCATCTTTAGGGGACAAGGGGGAAAACGCAGGCAGGAACGCTACAGCGCCTTTAACCACTTGCTACGCAAATATCCAGGGCGGAGCCTCTGGCTTGAGCGACACTACCGCAGTCACGCTGAAATCATCAGCTTCTCGCAACGCCACTTCTACGAGGGCAGAATTACGCCTGCAGAGCGCTGCCACTCGCTCAGCCTTGACGTCGGCGGCTGGCAAACCCTCGAACGGGGCGAGGTTCTGAGTCCAGAGATGCCAGTGGTGTTCGTCCACGTCGAAGGCAAGGAGCTGCAAAAAGGTGGCTCAAAGCTCAACGTTGTGGAAGCCGAGGCGTGCGTGCAGCTCGCAAGAATGTTTGTCGCGTGCCTTAAAAACGCTGAAGAGCGCATCGCCATAATAACGCCGTATGACGCTCAGAAGACGCTTATAAGAGCGATGGCGGAAGATGCGGGCTTGATGCTTGCCAAGACGGGGAGCAGGGGCTTAGAAGTGGACACCGTGGACGCTTTCCAGGGGCGGCAGAAAGATGTAATCATTTTCAGCGTGACGAGCACCGAGGACATGAGCTTCGCCGCCGACCCGAACCGGTTGAACGTCGCCTTCACACGCCCAGTTTACAAGCTCGTAGTCGTCGGGAACGTGCTTTCTGCGTATAAGAACGGTCTTCTTGGGAGCTTTGTAGACTACTGTCTTGAGCGCCATTCGGTTTATGGCTGGAAGGAATGCCGCTGGGCGAACGACGAAGTCGCAGCCTTCAAGCGATTCATGGAGCAAGTCCTATCGCAGGACGCCAAACACGAATACAAAGACGAAAGAATTTACGTCTCAGAGCTCGGCGGCTGTCTTCGTCGTTCGTGGTTCCGGCGGCGGGTGCTGCGGAAACCGACCCTTGGAGATGCTTTCCGCCTTTTCATCGGGCGGCTGTTCCACGAAATCGTCGAAGAAAGCTATTTCATGAGAGAAGTGCCTGTGGCATGGGAATTTACAGCCGAAGACGGCGTGCTGACACTTGCTGGTCGCATAGACGCTGTGGACGGGGACAAGGTCGTGGAGTTCAAGTCCAAGAGCCCAAGAAGTTTCTCTTACGTCCTGAGGAACGGTCCGCTGCACGAAGACGAGGAACAAGTGCGGTTCTACGCAGCGGCGGGCGGCTACGAGCGTGCGCTTTTGATATACTACGAGCTGCAGCCGACGCCGCAGCTCAGCGACTTCTTGCAGCCAGAAAAAATACGCATGCGAGTGGCGGCGACGCTCGAAACAGGGCAGTTCAAGTGTTTCGAGGTGGATTTAAGCAGCGCGGAGATGACGCTCCGCAGATACGAAGCGCTTGCGAGCGCGCTGCACCGAGCGCTCGTGACGAACAAGCCGCCGGAGGGCACCCGCCGCTTTTGCAGATTTTGCGAATTCAGGACACTTTGTGAAGATTTTGAACAGGGCGAGCAGCACGACTGAGATAATATACTACTCCACCAAGTTTCACCTGCAGACTTGCACTTTTTGCTGCATATAGCGCGAGTTAAAGAGGGCTTGTAGGAAAAATTTTTGCATATGGGAAGGGCGTAGAAGGTTTATATAGGATAAAGACGCTACTTTTTTTGTCATGACGTCGAAAGCTGTGATTCTCGCGGGTGGTTTTGGAACGAGGCTTCGCCCCTTGACATTCACGAGGCCGAAGCCTCTGCTCCCGCTGGTCGATAAGCCAATATTAGAGCATATTGTCAAGTATCTGAAGATACATGGCATAAAAAGCATAACCATCACTACGAACTACCTACGGGAGATGATAATTGAGCATCTTAGCAAATGTGGGGAGGCAAAAAACCTTAAACTCTCGTATCCTGAAGAGCCGGAGCCGCTGGGCACTGCAGGCTCCGTCAAGAATGCCGGTCTCGACGAGACCGCCGTCATAATTCAAGGCGACAACATCACCGATATAAACTTAAAAGAGCTTATTAAGTTCCACAAGAAGCATGGACGCCTCGCCACGATAGCTCTGATGCACGTGGACGACCCTTACCATTATGGGATTGTGGAAATAGATGAGGAGGGCGTAGTAAAGAGGTTTAAGGAGAAGCCCAGACCCGAAGAGTGTTTTAGCAATCTGATAAACACAGGGCTTTACGTGATTGAGCCCGACGTTTTGGAGTATGTGCCTGAGCGATGTTCTTTTGATTTCTCAAAGGACTTGTTCCCGATTTTGGCACAAGAAGGCGAACTTTACGGCTGCGAGGTCAAGGGCTTCTGGGTGGACGTCGGCAAGCCCGATGGCTACATGCGGGCGGTGGCTTGGCTCCTGAAAAAGCGTGCTGGCGGCACTCCCGTTGCCGCAGTCGATGATGCAGAGCTGCGAGACGCTGAGATATACGGAGATGTTTTCATAGGCGAGGGCGCAGTTGTTGCCGATGCCGTTATTTACGGACCCACCGTCATCGGCGAGGGTGCGGTCGTCGAGTCCGCCGAGCTGCATGCATCTGTGCTATTCGAAGATTCTGAAATCGCTTCCGCATATGTGAAGTGCAGCATCATCGGCGAAAGCTCAATGGTAAGGAGTGGCGCCAGAGTCGTGGATTCGGTCGTCGGTCCTTATTGCAGCATCTACGATGCTGTCCTCGCTGAGGGTAAGGTTTGGCCGTTTGTCAGCCTCTCCTACGGTTCGAAGCTCAAGGGCGAGCTGCGACGCTTTGTCAGGTTCGAGCACGCCCGCCCGAAGACCCCGCTTAAGAACAAGCTCCTCCGTCGAGTTCCTGAAGAAGAAGCTTTCTACTTCAACTTGCAGGACGACGACGGCACCGTCCGCCACACCGGATTCGTGGCATACAGCATTGAGGAGCTGGTCGAAATTCTCAAAATTATTGACGAACGCTCAATAAAATACCATCTTAGGAACAGCACTAACGATTTTGCTGAGTGGATTTGCCATATCTTTGGCGAGAAAAAGCTGGCAGAGGCAGTGCGTGGCGTTAAAGGCGAACGTGCGAGGACGCTCCTCATCGAGATTCTACGAAGACGCCTCGCCGCTGCGGTCAGAGACGAAGCCGTGGATGCGAATGCTGAGATTCGGGACTCAACGCCGAGAGCTGGTTAGGAAGTCAGGGTTGGAAATGAGAATCGCAATGTTCAGTTGGGAATCTTTACATTCCATCAAAGTTGGAGGCGTCGCCGTCCACGTGACGGAGCTCGCTGCTGCGCTTGAAAGGCTGGGAAACGAGGTTCACGTGTTTACGAGGATGGGGCACGGGCAGCCGCAGTATGAGGTCATTGACCGCGTCCATTACCACCGATGCCCTTTCGATTTGAACTCCAACTTCGTGGGGGAGATGAACAACATGTGCCGCTCTTTCGCTTGGCATTTCTTTGAAACGGAAAACATCGCAGGGCATTTCGACATAATTCATGGTCACGACTGGATGACCGCAAACGCGCTCGCAGAGATAAAAAACGCCCGCGGAAAGAGGACCGTGTTCACGCTGCACTCCACAGAATACGGGCGGTGCGGTAATGCCTTCCATGAGGGGCAATCATGGCATATCCGGAATTTGGAATGGTATGGCGGCTTCGTCGCCAACAAGATAATTACGACGTCGCAGACGCTGAAAGAGGAAATAAAGCGCATTTATAAGTTCGAAGATTGGAAAATTGCAGTAATTCCAAACGGCGTCTCATTGCATAAGTTTGACGTGCCTGTTGACCCTTGGGAGGTCAAAAGGTGGCTCAGTATTGGTGTCTGGGACCCGGTCTGCTTGTTTGTCGGCAGGATGGTCGTGCAGAAGGGGCCTGATTTACTCTTAGAGGCGGTCCCCTCTGTCTTGATAGAATTCCCGGATGCAAAGTTCGTGTTCATAGGCGACGGGCACATGCGTCCTTGGCTCGAACGTCGGGCGTGGGAGCTGGGCGTGGCGCACGCTACGAGGTTCCTTGGCTATGTTTCTGAAGATTACCTCGTGAAGTGGTATAAGGCGTGCGATGTCGTCTGCATACCTTCAAGGAATGAGCCCTTCGGCATAGTCGCCCTCGAAGCGTGGGCTGCCCGCAAGCCGATAATCGTGACGCAGAACGGCTTCGAATACGTCAAGCACGGCATCAATGGGCTTAGGGTTTACGACAATCCACAATCAATAAGCTGGGGCATCAAAGAAATATTTTCAAATTTCGAACATGCACGCAGGATGGGCGAAAACGGCAGAAAAGCCGCAAAGTTCTTCTCTTGGGATAATGTCGCAAAAATGACGCTTGGTGTTTACAGTGAAATATTAGCATAGAACAAGATTATCGGCAGCAGCAACACTCCCATGCAGTGCGAACGCCGCACGCCCAAATGAATGGGCACAAGACCTATGCACGTCGCAACGAGCATGACAAGCATGCCAAAAACACCATTAAACAAAAAAACGAGAGCGAAAAGCAGCGTCAGAATGCCAAAGACCACAAGCTGGTATGGTAGCCTTGTGAAAATTGCGGAGAGTCGTCTACCCACGAGCATTGTTGCGAAATAGGAAAAGAAGCTCGCCACCAGAACTGAGATGAGGAGGTAGCAGAGGCTCAGTGGTGGAATTATCCCTCCCCAAGGCTCTACGCTTATGAGCTCGCTCACCGCAATGAGCGCACCACTTCTTGGCTTCAGAATTAAAAAGAGTGCAGCGGTGCAGAAAATCGCGTTGGCGGTATTAACGCTGCTGAGTGTTAGAATTATTTGCTCCGGCGCTCTGTTACGACGGGCGAGCATCGCAAATACCGTCGCATGCGCCGCCGTGATTCCCGGAAGAAAACCAACGACGCTTCCGAAAAGCGTGCCTGCCGCTATTGACTTCGTAAGCTCGCTTTTATCAATTTCAGGCTCCTTTAACACCTGTGCCGGTATGTCTGGGGCGTGCGCCGCTGAATACAGCAAAGATGCAACGCCGAAAAGCCCCGTGAGGGCTGGGAAGAGCAGAGAAACTCGATAAGAATTGAAAAGACCGTTGCTGATGTTCATAAGCTCCGTATTCAGAATCAAATACCCTAACGCTCCAGATAACATGAAAACGAGAAGCGCTAAAAGGACCGCTTGCATCGGCATAAGTCTTTCGTTAAAGCTTTCAGTCAGGATAAGCAATGCCGAGATTCCCAGTAGGAGAAAGAGTAGGACGGCGTCCAGTATGCCGTAAAAGTGCAGAGGCGCCGAAAACACAAACTTAAAGGGGAGAAGCAGTAGAAACGCCGAGACGACAGCGCAAAAGCTCCCAACTGCGGACAGCGACACGGCTTCGTAGCCACGCCCCTCAAGGAGCATGTGGTGCGCAGGAAGGAGGGAAAGGGCTGTGTCTCCCTCGGGGGCGCCGAAGAAGGCGGTAGGAATAAAGCTCAAGAAGGTATGAGCGACGGATGCCGAGATCACCAAAGATGCGACGCACAACGGCAAAAAGCCTTGCGGCAGCGGCGAGCCTTCAATGATGCGAAAAATAGCTGGGGACAGCGTCAGAAGCGTGAACGCAACGTTATTCACGTGAATGCCAGGAATTAGGCCCGTGAAGAAGCCGATGAGCGTGCCTACGAGCGAAAAGCCGACGAGCAAGATGAACTCCTCCATCTCACTACTACTTTTAGAAAATTTTATTTTTCACCGCATCAAATTTTTCATCGTAAGAGTGCGATAAGGGAAACAGGTGATACTGGTGCAAATGTTCGGGGCGAAAAGACTGCTTTTCGTCAAAGAGGGATACAGCGTCGCTGAGGTGGAGCGCCCTGAGGTGCTCGGTGTGTCGAGAGTGGCGGTTGTCGGCTGCGGAGAATCCGGTTGTAGAACGTTACGCCGCATCATCGAGAGAACGCCGAAATGCGTGGAAACCGTCGCTATCGCCGACAAGCGTCAGTTAAAGAAGACGAAAGCCGACAGGAATATAAGGCTTGAGAAGGCGTTATTCCGGCAGAACATGCCCGAGGCGTGCTACGCTAATGCCATCAGGTCTTTGAAAGAGGGGTTGGTTCCACATCTCGATAACTTTGATGTGGTCTTTGTCACGGCACACGCAGCGCACGAGCTTGATACCAGCATGGCGTCCGTCGCCTTAGATGCTGCAAAGGAGCAAGGCGCCACCGCCGTTGCTTTCGTCACGCTCCCTTCCGAGGGTCTTAAGATGGAATTAGCCAAAAAAGAAATAGAACAGCTACGGGAGAGCGCAGACGCCGTCGTCGTCTTGGATGAGGGCAGAATTTTTGAAAACGTGCCGGACGTCCCGCTGCCACGGCACAGGCTGGCGAGCGCCATCGCCGCAGACGTCATAAAAGCCATTTCGGAGACCTTATTCCTTGTGAACCCGCATTACAAACTGACGAAGGAGCTTTTAAAGGGGCTTTGCGTGCCGTTTTTGAAATTCGGATTGACGAAGACCGAAATTTACGTATCACAACAGGACCTGTTGCTGAAAGCCCGTAGCGACGACGCCGCCGGCGCCATCGTAACGCTCACCTTCATGTTCTCGGTGGGCATGGGGCTCACAGTCGAGGAGTTCAATGAGGTCATAGAGCGAATGATGTTCGACGCGCTTAAGGGCACGCAGAACGCCATCATCGACGCTCGTGCTGGTAACGAGCCACTTGGCAGCTACGTCGCAAAACTCGTGGGCGTCCTGACAGGGCTGCGCTGGGAGTGTTTGGAAGCATATTGAATATCAGCTCGCTCGCGTTTTGGCAAATGATAAGCGCTTGTTGAGCAGGGGCGTGTATCTCCCTCAAAGCCCTACATAGTTTTTATTCTACCATCGGCGCACTCTTTGTTATGGAAGTTCGGGAGTTGCTCACGGAGAATTACGAGAGCATAAACGCTGAGGAGACGCTTTCGAGGGCGCTTTCAAAGTTCAGGGAGAACGACAACGTGGACGTGCTCATAGTTTTCAAGGACGGTAAATACATCGGAATCCTCACGGAACGCATAATCGTGAGGGCGTTTCGAGACCCTAGGACAAAGGTAAAGACCCTGGCAAAAAGGGCGCCGAAAATATCGCCTGAGACGAGCATCCATGACGCCGCCCGCCTCATGTTTGAGAACGAGCTTAAGCATCTGCCCGTTTTCAACAATGGCAAGCTTATCGGCGTTGTCACCGACGAAGCCCTGCTTCTCGCAGTCGCGGATACCGAGTTCGGCGACGTGCCCGTCCGCGAGCTTATGAGTCCCGACGTCATCACCGTCGGCGAGGATGACACGCTCGCCGCCGTGCTCAATACCTTTAGAGAACACGGCATCTCAAGAGCGCCCGTCGTTAAAGACGGCAAGCTTGTCGGCATAGTCACCATGCACGATTGCATCATGGCCATCATTCCGAAGAAGAGGCTCACGAGAGGCGCTATTTCCGAGAAGAAGCCGAGGCTTGGCATTCCTGTTACAAACATCATGACCGAGAGCGTCATTACGATATCTGAGGACGTCGTCGTGAGAAAAGCCGTCGAGCTCATGGTGAGCAACGGCATTTCCGGACTTGTCGTCACGAGAGATGACAAAATTAGCGGAATAGTGACGAAAACTGACATCTTAGAGGCGATTTCGAAGTTAGGCGCCGAAAAGGACGAAGATTTTCTCTTAGAGCTGACAGCGGGTGACGTTAGATTTGACAGGTCGCACGTGGAAAAGGAGCTAAGGCGGCTCGTCGAGAAGTTTGGAGTCTTCTTGAAGCGGGGGGTTGTTCACGTTTACTTCAAACGACATGGAGAACGCTTCAAAAGGCATCCCCTTATCTTCTGCAAGATTAGGATGAGGACGGACGGAAAACTTTTCATAGGACGTGGTGAGAGCTTCGGCGGCGACGCCGCTTTCCACATCGCCCTCGAAAACCTCGAACGCCAAATATTAAAGGCAAAAGAGCTTAATACCGAGTCTTGGAGGTTACTTGAGAAGATAGTCTTAGAGTAGAGCCTGCGCAGAACCGCCCACGCCGCTCCTTCATTTTTAACTTCAGTAGGCACCACATGCGAGTTTCGCCGATACCACGCCCACGTTGTCCTCAGCCAAACTTTATGTCGGTTTGCTTATCTATGTTCTTAAGCACAATTGTAGCGGCAATAAATGCGAATTTTATCATATCGTTAACAGTGTGGAGCGTGACCCGCAGGCGCTCATTCAAGCTCTCGCTCAGGATTTTGCATACCGCAGAACGTTATTCAACATCGTAAAACCGAAAATTAACTAAAAAACTCTCCGAACGACGGCATCTTCGGCTTCAACAAGCCTTCAACAAATTCAAAAGCGTCCTCATAAATGTGCATGTTCGCCGCCAGTAACGTCAATTTCACGGACTCGAAGCCCGTCTTCGCGGCGACGAACTCCGCAAGCCTCGTGAACGCAAACTGGTTTGCGAGAGTCGCTCCGTAGGCGTCGTTAGAACGCATGAACAGCGTTATCCTCAGAGCTTCGGGGTCTTGCGGATCTGCATGGAACACGTAGCCCCTTAAACACGCTGGATCTTCACTCAAAATGTCCCACGGTCTCGATATGACGATTGTGGCACGCCTCGTCCTCTTGTCCTTCCTAAGAAGTTCTATGGCGTGATAAAGCTGGTCTACAGGCTTTTTAAGCTCGAAGAATCCCATGTCGGCGGGCTCATACCTCGCCCTCGAAGCGTAGGTGTAGGCTTCGCCCTCTTCGTAGAGGATTTCGGATTCCGTCGCCGGCAAATTTGTCGTGCCGAGCACGTAACGCAACGCATATTCCTCCAGATATTTCCTTGTGAACGGCGCCTTATCGTCCTCCATGTCCTCCGACGGGCGCTCTATTTCTAAAAGAAGCCTGTGAGCGAACTTTGCCCGCCGCTTTCTCTCGAAAACCTCGCCCCACTCAGTCTCCGTCTGCAGTCCTTGTCGGTAAATGAGCTCAAGAGTCTCACGCCAGCCTGACGGCAGATGCTCCGTCTTTATTAACCCGCCGAGCCGCACCGCTTCTCTCTCACTTTTCCTAGTAGCAGCTCTCGCCTCCGCACTGCTGGTGACCTTTTCTACCTGCCGCTCGTTCCTGAGGTAGTAGTGGGCATTCACGAGATGGGCAGCGATGCTTCCTTTCTCGTAGCCGGTTTCCCTGCAAATAAGCTCCTGAAGCTCGCACAGCCCGTTGAGGTTCAGATTTAAGTAATTGAAAACGTCAACGCTCCTGAAAAAGCCGGTGACGTGCACTTCTTTCCGCTCTTCCCGTCTGCGTCCTCCGCCGTCCTCCTGCTCAACGGCGTCCGCGTCGGCAGCCTCCAAAACCTGCACGTAAATTTCCATGAGAGCGGGCGGAGTCCTGCTCAGCACGTCCCAAGGGCGGGCGACGCTCACGCAAAACCTCCTCGAATACGGCTTCCTCCTTATTAGTTCCACGCCTTTGCCTATCTGGTCTAAGGGTTTTCTGAAGCGGTCGGCATAAGTCTCTTCACGCTCGAAGACGCCGGTGACTCCTCCTATCCTCCAAACTTCGTTTGGCGTCTCTGCAAGAAGTGAGAAGTGGAAGGCGTGCGGCGAGCCTTCGGCGAGCGCCACTTCCGGTCGCTCCACCACGACGAGCAGGTCGTTGATAAATTTGACATTGCCCCGCTCCGACGCCGCTTCCACGCCCCTCACCAGTATCTCGTTGTTTGCCAGCGCGTAAGCCTCGGGTATATCCTTTGCATATATCAGCGACGCCATTCTACCGCCTCGCAGGCTTCTTTATACCCGTGATAATCTCCTTATCGAAGTCGAACACGGTCGCCTCGTCGTTGCCGTTGCATATTTTCAACTTTTTACTGCCGTCAACTTCTCCCACAACTGCTGCCCGCACATCAGCAGCCTCGAAAATCTCTATGCACTTCTCTGCGTCGTTTCCGCTCTCGGTCGAGAGTATGAAGCCGGTGCCCGGATACATTTTCAACCAATGTTCAAGCGGCACGCTCTCAGCCCTTGGAATCGCCCTGAGGTCAACGACGCCGCCGACGTCCGAGGTTTCGAGGAGCATGCCGATGCTTCCGATAGTTCCGGGGTTGCTGATGTCCTTTGCTGCGGTTGCGAGGCATTTCTCGCCGACCTCTGCCATGCAGAGCCGCTGCTTCCTCACCTCTGCGGCGGAGCGGAGCGTCGTGCTATCCCATGCGAGTGGGAACTTCGGGTAAATTCGTCCATGCACGTCGATGCCAACAACGAGGGCGTCGCCGGGCTTCGCTCCGTTTGAAAGCAGGACGCAACCTTTTTTCACTACGCCGACGATTGCGACGTCAAGAGAGTCGTAGGGCGTGTCAGGGTGCATGTGTCCGCCGACCATCGGCACGCCGAACTTCCGAACGCCGTCCCGCATGCCTCGGATGAGCTCGCCGCAAATGCCACGGCTCTGCGTCGCCGCCATGTTCACCATAGCCACCGGCACGCCGCCCATCGCCGCAATATCGTTCACGTTCACGAGCACCGCACAGTAACCTGCCCACCACGGGTCGGCGTCCAACAGCCGCCCCCAAATACCATCTATTGCAAGCAGCACGTAACGCTCATCGTCGAGCTCGAGCACGGCGGCGTCGTCCCCAAAGCCCATCACCGTGCGCCCGCCAACATACTCGGCGTCCCCAAAAAGCCTTGCCACATCATATATCGGCTTCTTCCGCTGCACTCCCTCAAAATCCCGCAAGCTCTCAGCCAGACGCTCAAGGTCTATTTCATCCTCTTGCATCTCCTTTTCTATACAACATTCCTTCTCGCTTAAAAAATGATTCGCAGCTTCCCACCCGCAAAGCTTCGAGCCGCTAAGTTTAATTTACGAGCAATGCCAAAACAAAATCGAACTGAGGCGAAATTTAATGAAGTCGTCCTTACAGCTCGTTAGGGTCATGGGAATACCGGTGAAGTTGCATGTGACTTTTCTTATGGTCCTCCCCCTATTCGCGTGGCTCTTTGCGCAGCAACCCCGCCCCTTCGGCTTTGCTGAGATAAATGACGTTGCATTAAGGTATGCGGTTTCAACCGCCGCCACCATCCTGCTTTTCACCTCAGTCCTCTTGCACGAGCTTTCGCACTCCGCCGTCGCAATGAAATACGGAGCGAAGATAAACAGTATAGTCCTCTTCATTTTCGGCGGAATTGCGATGATGGAAGAGATTCCAAAGGAGCCGAGGGAGGAGGCGAGGATTGCGTTCGCCGGTCCTGCGGCGAGTTTTGCGATTGGGGGCGTGTGCCTCGCCTTCTACCGCATTTTGGGCTTTGGCTCTTACTTGCCATTGGGGCTATTGATTTTAAGCGTTGGTTACCTGAACGTCGTGCTCGCAGCGTTCAATTTAATACCGGCGTTCCCGATGGACGGCGGACGCATCTTAAGAGCGATGCTTGCGAGGAAATACTCGTTTCTGGTGGCAACGAAGAAAGCAGCGCTCGTCGGCAAGGCTTTCGCCATCGCAATGGCGCTCGTTGGAATTTTGAACCCCTGGCTTATCATCATTGCTTTCATCATCTACGTCGGCGCTAGCGAGGAGGAAAGCGCCACGCTCATACACGCAGCGCTCGACGGCTTGAAGGTCAAGCACGTGATGCGCAGCGAAGCCTTAGAGGCGGTGCCACCGGAGCTCCCTCTTACGGAGCTTCTCGACCTTATGTTCTGGGGGCGGCGGCTTGGCTACCTTGTTGCTGACGATAGTGGCGTGCGGGGCTTTGTTTCGTTTGCCGACGTGAGCAAGGTGCCTGTGGAGCGTCGTCCGCACTTAAGAGTTCGAGATGTGATGACGCCGCTTCCTCGAATTTCTGAGGACGAAGACGCCATAAATGCGCTGAAAGAGATGCTGAAGCATAATACGAGCCTGCTTGCAGTTTTTGCTGATGGTACTTTTAAAGGCATAATACATAAGGCAGACATACTAAGATTTGTGGAGCTTGTGAGCGCCGCCGCCAGCGGCAGGAGGCATGCCGACGAGGTGTAGCGTGATGATATGCATAGCAGCGCTGTCCAAGGACATCAATTCTGAAATAGCACCGGAACTGGGCAAAAGCATATACTTCTTCATGCTCGACCCCGAAATGAACGATATGAAAATAACAAACAACACGAGCCTCGGCGCCGGCGGCGCCCTCCGCCCGAACATTTCAGACCTACGAGCGGCGAGAATCCTCGTGCGCACGGGCGTGCGCATGCTCATCACCGGCGGCATCAGAAAAGGAGCGCTTGAAATCCTTACGAACGCCGGTGTCGTCGTCGTAATCGCAGAGGGGAGGATTAAGGAAATTTTAGGAAGATGTTGCTGCTAATCCCCTTTAAAGGAGGGCAGGGGAAGGGGTGGGAAATTTTTAAGTAGAAATATCATACAGGACTGTGGATACCAAATCAATGCAGACGTGAACGGAGCCAAAAACATACTGAGACGAGCCATGGGCTATATGCTCATGGTAGGGGCAGTGTGCTCAGCCCGAAGGGGAGCGCCGCAGCAATCGGGCACACTCCCCAACCTCGTGCATCCGGTGGATGCCCCTTTCAGTGAGGGGAGGAGGTCACAGGGTATTGCGCCTGATCTCCTCTCTTTTCAAAAATGCGAAAAGGGAGTTAAGTAGATTTCGAAGAGGAAAAGGAATGTCTGCGGGCGCGCCACGACGATGCGTTTGGCAAACTTTTTAGACTTTTAACGCTTTAGGGCGGAGTGGGGATGTAGCGATGAAGATAGTGGCGGGGCGTGCATCTCAGGTTTTAGCTTCGAGGGTCGCTGCGGCGCTCGGTTGTGAGCTTTTGCCGTGCGAGTTTCGAGTTTTTCCCGACGGTGAGCTATACACGAGGGTCGCTTCGACCGAGACGCTTAACGATGAGAGCGTGGCGATTATCCAGAGCATAACCTCTGACACCGATTTCATCTGCCTTCTCCAGCTCATTGAAGCCTGCGAGGGGCTTGATGCATCGAAAATAAGCGTCATCATCCCGTATTTGGGATATGCACGACAGGATAAGAGGTTCAAGAGTGGCGAGCCGATAAGCGTGCGGGCGCTTGCGAGATGTATCTTTGCGGACGAGGCATTTGTGATCAACCCTCACTCCGAAAAGGCTTTGAGATACTTTGAAAACGCTCGTAGCGTTAAGGTGCTGGATGCGGCAATGCTCCTCGGCGAGCATCTCCGTGTCCAAGCGAAGGACGTCGAACTCATCGTGGCGCCTGACGACGGCGCTGCAGCGCTCGCTGCCACAGCCGCCGACCATGCGGGCGTCGAATACGACGTGCTTGAGAAGACGAGGCTCAGCGCTGAGGAAGTTGAAATAAAGCCGAAGGCGCTCGACGTCGCCGCCCGCAGCGTGGCGCTCGTTGATGACATAGTTTCGACGGGTGGCACAATAGTAAAAGCAACGACGCTCCTTAAAGAGCTGGGTGCGTCTGAGATTTATGTGGCGTGCGTCCACGCCGTCCTCGTACCCGGCGCCGCTCTTAGAATGTTCAATGCTGGCGTCAAGGAAATCATTGCAACTGACACTTTGGAGACAATCTTCAGCAAGGTAAGCGTAGCCAAGCTCATCGCAAAGGAGTTAGCGTGAACGTTACGTCCACATGAGGAACAACGCAATCGCCACCGTATTATGCGTTACCACGAAGATGTAAAAGATATTGCAGAGAAGCAATAGATAGAACACGAGAGTCTTCCTACTCTCTATTTTGTCAAGTCCGAACGCTTTTTCGAGTTTCAGATTGAAGTCCGCTATGACGCTGTGCAGCGGCAGTTGCAGCTTGCCTCGCACCCAGAGTGCCGAGACCCCTACGAGCGCGACGGTAACGCTAATTTTCAGCGCAAATGCCAAGAAATAACTTCGGTCCAGCACCGCCCGCATCAGAGCGTTCGCCTCGTATGCGAAGTCGCAGTTGCTCAGCAGAAAATAAGTAGTATAGAAATCTAAAACCTGCAAGATGACCAGAGTTACGCATAGGGCATCTATGAGTCGCAATGATAGCTCGCCACTACGCACACGCACGTCCCTCCCCTGAAAAAGTTTTTTAGCCAATCCGCATCCTTAAGTTTATGCATCGTTTAAAATTTTTTTAACATGACAACCGCAGCAGACGCCACCTTTTTCAACATTCTAAAAAGGAAAATATCTAAGAAGACTGGTTTGGACTGTTATAAATATAAAGATAATTATCTAAGACGCCGGATTGACATTCGGATGAAAGAGAGCGGCGTTTCTTCATACCGAGAATATTTGAGATTCCTTGATGAGCATCCTGAGGAATACGTTGCCCTTTTGGACAAAATAACGGTAAACGTGACGCAATTTTTCAGGGACGTAGAAGCGTTCCAAGTTTTTAAAAATGAGGTGCTGCCGCAACTACTTTCTGAAAAGAAGAGACGGGGGAGCAAGATTCTCAGGATTTGGAGCGCCGGCTGCGCAACGGGTGAGGAACCTTATACGATAGCCATCATCCTGCACGAGATGCTCGGCGGGGAGCTAAAAAGCTTTTTGGTTTCGATACTCGCGACAGACATAGACGAACAAGCGCTGAAGGTGGCGGTGGCGGGTTTATACGAAGGAGCATCGTTAAGAAACGTCGAGCGTCGCATCGTAAAAAAGCATTTTGAGCATGAAAACGGCAAGTATCGCATAAAGGACGACATTCGCCGCCTTGTGAGGTTCAAGAAACATGATTTGATTTCTGGTGAAAAATTCTCGCATTTCGACGTCATCTTCTGCAGAAACGTTATGATATACTTCTCAAAGGAGCTGCAGGGAAGACTGCTCATGGATTTTTACGAGGCGTTGAACGACGGCGGCTTTCTGATTCTCGGAAGGACGGAGACGCTGGTTGGGGCGGCAAAGGAGAAATTCGCGTGCGTAAATGCAAGAGAGCGAATTTACCAAAAGATAAAAGCATGCTCGTCTCAGTAAGCCCTCTTTCTGCTGAGCGTCGAACATTCTCCTCTCGACTACTTTTTAATGCATGTGCGCAAATCCAGAGAGTATGGGGCTGAGGAGCTGGCTGCGGCGACTTTCTGCGGAGGGCTTGCTGCTTGAGGTGAGGGAGAGGGTTTCTGCGAGCTATGAGGTTTCGGAGTTTTGCATGCAGCACGACGGCGTCCCACTGCTTTTTCATGCGGTTGACGGCGAACACAGGGTTGCAATGAACGTTTTGGGCTCAAGAGAGCTGCTGAGCAAGCTCTTCGGCGTTCCGAAGGAGCAACTGGCAGCGTTCCTCGCTGGAATTCCGACGGACGGGCTTCAAAGCTCCGTAAGGGTCGTGGAGGATTCTGAGACTAAAGCTTTTGCAAGAGAGCCAGACCTTCGGGAGCTGCCTATCCTCCGCCACTTTAAGAGCGACGGCGGTGCCTACATCACTGCAGGCGTGGTCGTTGCGGAGCTCGACGGCGTTTCAAACGCTTCGTTTCACAGGATGCTTGTTCTTGATGAGCGGCGGCTCGCCGTGCGGCTCGTGCCCAGTAGGCATCTCTACAACATGTATCGAGAGGCGAGGGAGCGTAGCGAGGAGCTAAGAGTGGGCGTTGCTATCGGTGTTGACCCTTTCTTGCTGCTGGCGGCGGCGACGAGAGTGCCGAGAGGCAAGGAGTTCGAATACGCCGCAGCGCTCAAGAAGGCGGCAGGGCTGGAGGGGGAAGTGGAACTTTTCAGGCTGCGAAACGGCGTTGCGGTGCCGCATGCCGAGTTCGTGCTCGAAGGCTTCTTTGGCGGCGATGCCGCAAAGGAGGGGCCTTTTGTGGATATAACTGGCACTTACGACGTCGTGCGTGAGGAGCCAGTGCTCACGCTCACGAGAATTTACCACCGCAAAGACCCGATATACCACGCAATCCTGCCGTCGGGCGGTGAGCACCGCCTCCTGATGGGCGTGCCATACGAGCCTTTGATTTTCAAGGCGGTGGGCAGGGTCACGAGGGTGAAGAACGTCGTGTTAACCGATGGCGGCTGTTGTTATTTGCATGCGGTCATTCAGATAAGGAAGGGCGGTGAGGGCGAGGCAAAAAACGCCTGCATTGCGGCGTTTGCGGCACACCCAAGCTTGAAGCTGGCGGTCGTCGTTGATGAAGACGTGAACATTTATGACGTGCGAGACGTCGAATATGCAGTGGCGACACGGGTGCGCTGGGACAGAGATGTCGTTTTAATCCCGAATGTTAGGGGCTCATCGCTCGACCCCTCTTCGGAAAACGGGCTTACTACGAAAGTGGGCATCGACGCCACGAAGAAGGGCGACGCCCGGAAATATGAGAGAGTTGGCGCAAATATACAACACGCAAATATACAACACGCAAATACGCAAGACGCAAACAACAATGCGATAGCCCATAAACGGCGTTGGACCAAATTAAATTTTATTTCAAAAGACTAATGTGCGAACATGTCGAGGGTCGTTGCCGTTTTAATGATAACTGTTGCAGCAACGGTTTTGCTTGGAGGGTGCATTGAGAGACCGTCAGCTCCGACCTTGCCCATGGCGTCTCCCACCTCTGTCGTTACGCCTGTGCAGCCCGCACCAACGCAGCCGATTAGAATCCTCATGGTCATAGCGCCGGAGGGCTTCAGGGACGATGAGCTTTTCGTGCCGAAGGAGATTTTCGAAGAACATGGCGCAGAGGTCAAGATAGCAAGCATTACGACGAAGCCGGCGAAGGGCATGCTCGGAGCCGTTGTGGAGCCAGACGTTATGATTTCCGATGTGAGCGTTGAGAGTTTTGATGTCGTCGTCGTTATCGGCGGCGTTGGCTCTAAAGAATATCTCTGGGACGATTTCACCCTCAGAACGCTGGTCAAGGACGCTTATGATGCGGGAAAGGTGGTGGCGGCGATTTGTCTTTCGCCAGTAGTTCTTGCAAGGGCAGGTGTGCTGGAGGGCAAGGAGGCGACGGTCTTCCCCGAACCTGAGGCGGTGGAGGAGCTTGAGAGGGGTGGAGCAATCTATGCGGATGAGAGCATAGTGGTCGCCGATAATATTGTGACGGCAAGAGACCCGGAAAGCGCTGAAGATTTCGCTTTGGCGATTTGGGCGGTGCTGCAGGGCTAATTGCTGTTGGCTTGGTGTTGGGAGGGCGTTGCGCTGCGTGCCGCGCGGGTCGTCGTTAGGTTACGATTTCCGGCAAAGAGCCTTTCTTCGCAGCGCTCTTTATTTCCATGGCGACCCTGCGTCCTGGACCCACTTCCTTGCCGTATTTGTATTTCATGTAAGGCGATGTCGGCTCGACGCACGGGCATCCTGGAATACGAGGCGACACGTCGAACACGCAGAATTCAAGGTCGGGCGTGAAGGCGCCCTGCAGGGCGAAAAGCCCAATGATACCCGGTGGATATTCACGCTTACACGCCTCCACGAACCTTTCGCCTGCCTCGAAGATTTTTTCGAGCTGCGACTCTCTAAGCGTCGCTCCCATGTGCCCGATTTCGACATTTTGCGTCGGAACCTTCGCTTCAAGCTGTTCCTCCGCAGGCAGGCTGAGGACGCCGTCGAGGTTCGTCTGGATGCGGCGGTCGAAACCGAGCAGGTCAAGCTCGTCGGTGAGCGGCGACCAGAAGAAGTTGGCGTTGAACTTCGCACCTAAGACGTATTCCTCAATCATCGCCCTCTTTAAGTCCTTCTCGCTTATTATTCCCTTTTTAACTCGCTCCTCTGCCCGCCGCTTGAACTCTTCGGGCGAAGATGCGTAGAAGAAAGCTCTTTCGATTTTTCTGGCTTTTTCGGGGACTTTAACAATGACGAGCGTGTCTATTTCGGCGGGCGACTTGAAGATGCGTGGCATCCTGATGCCAGCCTGCTGCAGCAGGTAATACTGGTTGCGCTCGGCGTCCCGCTCCTCGCTCCGCAAAATAAATCTGTTTCCGAGCATCGGCACGAGGAATCTCCGCTCTATATTGTCGTAGCCGACGTAAACTGAAAACGAGCGGTTCGGCACGAATATTGTGTTTAGCGTTCTGAGTCTTTCCTGCACATCGTCTTGCACGATGTCTGCGAATCTGTCAAGGAGGATGACGTGGTCGAAGAGGTTACGGTAGTATTTCGTGTAAGTCTTCTCACGCCCCCGTTGGCAGATGACTACGGTCTCAAAGCCTTCCTGCTTGGCGCCGTGCCCTATTTCGAGGGCGGAGTGCGAGCCGAGCACGCCAATTCGCAGCTTCGAAGCGTCATAATCCTTTAAGACTTCAGCCACTTCTTTCCTTGTTATCATCTGGTATTATTTCGCCACCGCCCTTTTATAGGATATACGAAAACGGCGGGTTGCATCTACTCCCACCACCGACAAGCAGCCCAGCTTTTTAAAATCAGAGGTCCGAAATATGCTAATGGAAGCAAGGGAACTGCCCGTGCTGACTGTGGATGTTGTCATTCGCAAAGATGAAGGTTTTGTTTTTGTGAAAAGAGGTAAAGAGCCGTTTAAAGGCTATTGGGCGTTGCCGGGCGGCGTCGTTGAATACGGCGAGACGGTCGAGGCTGCCGCCCTCAGAGAGGCGAGGGAGGAAACTGGTTTGGAAATCAAGCTGAAAAGGCTCGTCGGCGTGTATTCCGAGCCCGACAGGGACCCCAGGGGGCACTTCGTATCCGTAGCGTTCCTCGCAGATGCTGTCGGCGGGGAGCTGCGGGCGGGCAGCGACGCTGCCGCCGTCAAAGTCTTCAGAACCAAGCCCTCGCCGCTCGCTTTCGACCATGACAAGATTTTTGACGCCGCCGTTTCGGGTGTGAAGAATGAACGAGGGGAATAAGGAGCTGACGCTCGCAGGCACTGTGCTTTACGGCGAGGATTTCGAGGTTTTTGAGGGCTACGTGGTCGTAGATGTGAGAGGCGGCATAATAAAAGAAGTTTCAAGAAGGTATACGGCGGACGCCGAAGTTCGAGGCGTGCTACTGCCGGCGTTCGTGAATGCGCACACGCACGTCGGCGACGCAGTTGCGAAGGAGCCGCCGGACCTGCCGCTCGAAGCGCTTGTAGGTCCGGGAGGGCTGAAGGAGAGGATTTTGAGAGAGACGCCGCCTGAGAAGCTCATAGCGGCTATGTGTGATGCCGTCGTAGAAATGCTGACGGCAGGCACGTTTACATTCGCGGACTTCAGGGAAGGTGGCGTCGAAGGCATACGCCTGCTGAAAAAGGCATTAGCAGCAGCAGAGGCGGCGGTGATGACCGTGGGTGCGGAGAGAGAAAAAGTTAAAGAACTAAGCGGCGTGGCACGCATTTTAGGACGCCCGTCTCGCTTCAACAACGCCGTTGAGGAGGCAGCCGTCGTTCTTAAGGAGGCGGACGGCATTGGGATGAGCAGCGTCGCAGACCACCCGCTTGAGCTTTTGGAAGAGCTGGCGGCGGCTTCAAAGCAGCGAGGCAAGCTTTTCGCACTCCATGCCGGCGAACGCAACGAGCTTGACATAGAGGCTGCTATTGAGCTTCGCCCTGACTTTCTGGTGCATTTAACGCATGCGTCGCCCTCACACCTCAAAAAGATGCGGGACGCGGGAATAAATGCGGTGGTCTGCGTCCGCTCGAACCTCAGAACGGGCGTGGGGTTTCCGCCTCTTAAAAAAATGCTCGAAATCGGTTTGACCGTGGGCGTGGGTACGGACAATGTCATGCTGAACTCGCCAAACATGTTCTCAGAGCTGGAATTCATCTCTAAGATCTACAGGCTGGACGCACGCACAGTTCTGCGAATGGCTACGCTCAATGGCGCAAAAATTGTGAAAGCAGGCGGCGGCGTGCTCGCCGAAGGGCAGCCCGCAAGAATACTCGTGCTAAGGAAAGACTCGCCAAACTTGAAACACGTCAGAGACGTTTTAAAGGCGGTAGTGAACCGTGCGGGCGTTGGGGACGTGGCAGCTGTTGTCGCATTTTAAACTAATGAAAGTAACACGGCAAAAGCTCACACGTCAGACTCAAGAAAGTTGATGGTGATAAAACTATCAAATTTACGGTTTTTGTAGTTTTCTTCTTGCCGCAGGTTGCGACTGGGAGTTTGAGTTGCTGCGGTGGGGCGACGGCGGTCTAGGCGTCTTGTAAGGTCTTCTGGTCTCGTGCCCGCAGCGCAGGCATGTTGTCGTTATGTATCTCCTCTTGGGGCGAAGGCGCACCCTCGCAGTCAGCCCGGGAATCAAGAAAGCGTTGCACTTCCGGCACATTTTCATCTTCAGATGCTTCGGCAGCCGCACGCGGTAACGCATCCCTATGCGTCTTGCAAGCTCTACGCACCTCCGCCTGTCGTCGTCATCTTCAAAAAAAGTCTCAGCAAGCTCGAAGAGCCGCTCTATGCGTTGCAGTGCAATGTCTCTTACAAACGCTCTGGCTCTCATATTTTTACTATTCCGGCGTCGATGCCGCCGCCGCTGCTGCTCAGCCTGAGGACGCCGAAGGAGTTAAACGGCGCATATTTTTTGTCGGTCGGCGAGCCCGGGTTCAGGAGGAGCAAGCCCTTTACAACACTCTTCTTCGGCACGTGCGAGTGTCCGTAGAGGAGGGCATCAAGCGTCTCGATGTCGCAGTGCTTCTTCAGCAAGGAGACGACACGGCGTTCTAAGCCCAAAGGCGGACCCGTTCCGTGAGTTATGCCGAGGCGAAAGCCCTCGAACTCAACGACAACAACTGCAGGAAGCATTTTTTTAAGCTCCTTCGAGTCCATGTTTCCGTGAACCGCTCGGACTTCTCCGAACTCTCTAAGCCTTTCCAAGACGAAAAGCTCCTCGAAGTCGCCGCAATGCACAATCAAGTCGGCATCTCTCAAACTATTTATGAGAGCTGCAGGAAGTTTGTCCTCCTCTTTTCTGAGATGAGTGTCCGAAACGACCACTACCGTCGGCATACCGCAAACAAAAACAAAAAAGAAAAATTTAGAGCCCGCCGGGGTATCCGCCACCCATTCCGGGGTATCCGCCGCCCATTTCTTCCTCGGAAGGCGGCTTAAATTCCTCCCTCGCCGCCGCAATAACATCGTCAATCCTGAGAATCATGATTGCCGCCTCTATGGCAGAGGTGATTGCCTGCTTCTTCGTGCGCAGTGGTTCGATGACGCCCATCTCCCACATGTCCACGATTTTTCCGGTGTAGACGTCGAGCCCGGCGTTCTTCTTGCCTTTTTCGTGAGCTGCTTTCAGCTCCACGAGCTTGTCAATGGGGTCAAGTCCCGCATTTTCGGCGAGCGTCCTCGGGATGAGCTCAAGGGCTTCTGCAAACTTTTCGACGGCTAACTGCTGCTTACCGTGCAGCGAGGTTGCGAACTCACGGAGGCGGAGCGCGAGCTCAGTCTCGACGGCGCCGCCGCCCGGGACGGCTTTACCGTCTTCGATGACGCTGCCGACGACCCTAAAGGCGTCGTTCATCGA